>DAOVVQ010000335.1 GCA_030637065.1 Planctomycetota bacterium | reverse complement strand
TTGAGATCACCTGCAATACCGAGGGGGCTGCGGAGATGATCGGCAAGCTCTGTCAGGAGCAGGCGGGCCGGATGGTTATTGGGGCTGGGACGGTTATTACCAAGGATCTGTGCGAAGAGGTATTGGCGGCGGGGGCTGAGTATGTTATCGCGCCGTATTTCAATCCGGAGGTTATCAGGCACTGTGTCGAGAATGATGTTGCGGTTATTCCGGGGGCTGCTACGGCTACGGAGGTGCTGACTGCGTGGCGGCTTGGGGCGCAGATGGTCAAGATATTCCCAGCCGGTCTTCTGGGGACCGCGTATATAAGGATGCTGAGGGGGCCGATCGACGATGTGGATTTTCTCGCCGTTGGCGGGGTGGGGCTCGACAGGATCGAAAATTTTATTTCCGCTGGGTGCGCTGGCGTCGGGATCGGCGGCTCGGCGATAAAGACTGAATTTATCGAGAATCGGCAATGGGGGCGGATAACCGAGCTTGTGCGGCAATATGTGGAGAAATTGGCCCAATTGGCCGATTGAGCGTTTTTAGGCTTTGGCGAAATCCGGCCCCCAGTCGGGCGATATTAACCGCGATTTAGCCGATTCGGGGCGATTTGGATGATTTATCGAGGCGGCAAATCCCGAAAGATTTGACTTGCAACATTCGCCGATAACAGTATAATATTCGTGTAAGTGGCTATGGGCGGGGCGTTTGCGCCTGTACGGATTTTATGTCGTTTTTTGACGAGTTTGCGATTATGGTTGAGCAGAGCGCGAGGGCATGGCGTTTTTTGGCGTTGCTGGCTGTGGGTGTGGCGGTTTTGGCCGTCATGGACGGCAGGTTCCGGACCGACGCGACGGCACAGATCCCGCTTGGCGGCTCAGGCGATGGCAATATCATGGTCGTCCCTGTGCAAACGGCGAGGGACAGCTACGGTATCGCGATGGTCGACCAGGCCGAAAAGACGCTTTGGATCTATGAGATAACGGCTCGCGGATCGACCTCGAGAATGTTGAGGTTGTTAGCGTCGCTAAGCTGGGAGTCTGTTCGGCTATTGAAAGAGTACAATACCGCCGACCCCAGGCCCGATCAGGTTAAAGAGCTTCTTGAAAAAATGGGCTCACCCGTTCGTATTGAACGCGATCCTGAAGAGGAACTTCAGGACCAGGCCCAGCCGGAGGATATTCGATATTGATTTGGTGATTGTGTTAAAGGAAAAGTGATTATGGCGGATACGTATTACAGCTTGCAGGAAACAAGTGACAAGCTCGGAAAAAGCGAAGAGGAGATTCGAGAGCTGATCAAGGACGGCAAGCTGCAGGAGTTTAGGGACGGCGCCGACTCTGTTTTCAAGACCGAAGATGTCGATGCTTTGGCCACGGCAGCGGAAGGGCTGGATATCACAGGGACCGGTTCTGAGGTCGAAATGGATATTGCGGGCGGCGGCTCCGAGGTCGAACTTGCGGCCGATGAGACTGCCGGCGTGTCTTTGGAGCCTGACGACGAAGAAGAGCTTGTCGGCGCCGCTGACATTGCCGACAAGGATAGCGAGGGTGGCTTTGACCTTACGGGTCTGTCGGACCTTACTGGCCTGTCGGATATTACGGGGGCGGATACGGCGGTTGGCACTACGGGCATCAGCGTGCTCGGCGAGACCGACGACGACTATAAGCTGACCGATGATACTCGTTCCGAAACGCGGGCCTCCGAGACGGCTGGGATGGAAAGCCTTGGCGATCTTGACGACGATATGAATCTCGAAAGCGTCGGCAGCGGCTCAGGTCTGCTTGACTTGTCGCTTCAAGCCGACGATACTTCGCTTGGTGCCGTTCTTGACGACATACTTCCGGCGGGGACCGAAGAAGAGGTGCCGATAGGCGGTGACGATATCGACATAGGAGCCGAAGCGGACCAGATATTCGAGCAGTCCGGGGCGATGCCGGTAATCGCAGAGGTTCCTGTCGCGCCGATAGCGGCACCGGCGGCAATGGGGGCCATCTACGAGCTGGAGGCCGACGCGTCGAGCAATGCCTGCGGAATCGCACTTTTCGTACCGCTATTGGCGATGGTTTACGCGGCGATCGTAGTTACCGCCGCGGTCCGGGATGTGGTCCCGGGGTCGCTTAAGAGCCTCCAGGGCAAAGTTATGGGCGAAACGGCGATGATCTGGCTGGTCGCAGCGGCCCTGGCGGTGGTGGTTGTCATTATATTTGCCGTTGGGGCTCTTGCCGGCGGTAAAAAGGGCAAAAAGAAAAAGGTTGACGTCTACGAACAGCCGGCTGGCGGACGCTAAATTCATGTTAAATGACGGCGACTGCCGATATATTAGTTCTGTAGTTAGCTGTAATTCGGTCGCTTGAGTCCGATTCGAAAACGAGTTAAGAATACGGTCATCTTGAAAGGGTATGGTCATGAGCGTTGGAAGAATCTTATCTATTGTACTGGTTTCTGTTTTTATTGTTGCCAATAGCGGTTGCGTTTCGCAGGAGCTTTATGACGACGTCAGGGCCCAGAACCGCATCCAGCAGGACCGCATTTCGGACCTTGAGGGGCAGATCAGCGCCGCTGGCATGGAAGTCGAGCAGTTGCAGCTCCGGTTGGATTCGCTCAGAGGGCGCAACGACGCCGATCTGGATTCCAGGGATGCCGATATCACCGCGTTGGAAAATGATATTGCCAGGAAGAAGGCCCTGATCGAGAAGATGCAGGCTCAGCTTCTCCGCAGCGGGGTGGCTCTTCCGGTGGAACTCAATGTCATGCTGCAGGAGTTTGCCGCGGGCAACGATATGGTTACATTTGACGAGGCAACCGGGACTCTCAGGTTCAAGAGCGACCTGCTGTTTAACCTCGGCAGCGACCAGGTTGCCGCCGATGCGATGAAGTCCATCAAGGCGCTTTGCGATATAATGAATTCCAAACAGGGCGGAAAGTTCGACGTTGTAGTCGCAGGCCATACCGACGATGTTCGTATAGGAAAACCGGAGACAAAAGCCAAGCATCCGACCAACTGGCACCTGTCGGTTCATCGTGCGATATCGGTGCTCAACGTGATGACGCAGAACAAGGTGTCACCGAAGCGACTGAGCGTGCGCGGGTTCGGGGAGTTCAGGCCCGCCGAACCGAACAAAGCGGACAAAAAAGGTAACGCCGCGAATCGACGCGTGGAAATCTTCATAGTTCCTTCGGGCGCGTAACTTCAATGACGGTTAAATAAACTGGTTGTATCGCGATGACTGAAAGAACATTAATTATTATCAAGCCGGACGGGGTGCAGCGGCATCTGACCGGACGCATCATCTCACGCTTCGAGGAAAAGGGCTTCAAGCTCGTCGCAGCCAAGTTCATGCGGATCAGCGAAGCTGTCGCCCGCAAGCACTACGCGGTCCACGAGGGCAAGGGCTTTTTCGAGGGAGTAGTTAAGTACCTTGCATCGACGCCGGTGATGGTTATGGTGTGGGAAGCGGATGGCATCATCGGGATGTCGCGG
>DAOVVQ010000186.1 GCA_030637065.1 Planctomycetota bacterium | reverse complement strand
CAAAAAACAGCTTCGCCAATTCTTCGTAGCTTGTCTTCCGTGGATCATCAACAACTTCCACCGCCTCGGCATGGCCGGTTCTGTCGGTGCATACCTGTTTATAGGTCGGGTTATTGACGCGTCCTCCGGTGTAACCGACGGTCGTTGAGATCACGCCGGGCGCCTTTTTGAGGTAATATTCGGTCCCCCAGAAACAGCCCGATGCGAATATCGCCCTTTCGGTCTTTGCCCGGTCAGGGGTAAAATCCAGCGATATGGAATTGACGCAGTGCCTCGTGTTCTTTTGGGTCATGCCTTCGCCGAGGAAGACGTGTCCGAGGTGAGCGTTGCATTTGGCACATGTGATCTCGACACGTACGCCGTCGGCATCGCGCGTGCGTTTGACGGCATTTCCGATCTCATCGTCAAAGCTCGGCCAGCCGCAGCCGGATTTGAATTTCGACGAAGACTCGTAAAGCTCCGCACCGCATCTCCTGCACGAGTAAATGCCCTTTTCGTAATGCTTGTCATACTCCCCGCTAAAAGACGGTTCGGTTCCTTTGTGGACGATGACCTGCTCTTCTTCGGGGGTTAGCTTCTTATACATGGTCTTGTCCTTGTAAAAAGCGATCTTGTCTATATAGATGTCCGCCGGTTTTTTTTTGTCAATTGCGGCTATCGCGACACCGGTGATCTTCGAAGCGTCAAGCTGGGTTTTCAGATAGGACGGCACAAACTGCCTGAATGGGATCGTCACCTGCTGCCATGACCGATCCGTCTTAAACCCGGCCTGATAGAGCTGCCGCGTTTGCCGGGTATCTGCGGTCGTAAGATTAACGGCGTACCGGCTTCCATCGCCTTTGACGGTTAGTTCGAGGCCATCGAAGGCGCCAGCATCGAAATACCGCCGCCTGCGACTAACGCTCAGCCGGGCCTGGATAAGACCAGCGGCATCCTTAGACGCCCCAGCCGCTGTTACATGCAGGCTCCGGCGGCCCTCATGCTCGACAAACTCGATCTCGCCCGCAGGCGCCATCCCCGGCGTCCAGATGGCAGGAACCAGCCACCTCGAGCCAAAAACAGGATTTAAGGCCTCCGACGAAAAATCGTCCAGGACCAACCGTTCAATGGAATCGGCCCCCCCAACCTGTCGAGGCAGAGCCAACGCCCCAACTGAAAACCACCCAACGACCGCCAATGCCAAGGCAATACAAATCAGATACCGAATAACTGAATATCTCACCGCTTAAACTCCTAATATCAATCCACGACGTTGTACTATATTCTATACTACGATCAAAGGCAATTAGTTGCCCTTGGGTGGCAAAAAGTTGGGGGTTTTGCTGGTGGGGCGTGTTTTTTTGCATTTTTTGTTGTAATAATTGTTTGTTTGGGTCCCATAAGTTGTGGGTTTGTGGTTGGGATTCGTGGTTGGTGAAGATTTTTGTTTGAAAAGCGGAAAAACTTCCTAAATACGCTAATTTGCCCAGCTTAACATTGCCGATAATCTTTTCATGGCAATAAGATTCACTAAATTAACGGAGACAGGCGAAATGGAGACTACAGTAGTCGAACAGCGTAAGGAAACCCGTTCGGAACTTGCCTGGCCGGTAAGCGTTTGGCTTCCGGAGGCAAATCGTTTTTTTAACGGCCGCAGCGTCAATGTCAGCAAGGGCGGGGCTTATATCTCTCTGCCGATGACAGCTCCGGTTCGTGTTGGGCATGAGCTGGAAGTGAATTTTCCGAGGACGATGTCTTTGGCTAAGCAGAAGGGGCAGTATGCCCGGATCAAGTCTGGCAAGGTCTTGCGTGTGGAACGCAAAAACGTACTAACAGGGACGAATATCGGTTTGGCTGTCGAGTTTGATCAGTAGTCGTCTTGCAGACGGCTGGGAGGCAGTAATGGTCATGGATGGCTGGTTAGGGCTTGGGTATTGAGAAGAATGGGCCGACAAGGCCGAAAAAAGGCACTTTGACAATTTAGATGGGAGGTTATCATCATGACTGATGGAACCGATCCTGCACCCATAGTGGAGTGGGTTTATCATATTTAGGCTGGCAGCAAAAAACGTTGTCAGCCTTCTTTTATGCGCGTCGGGCAGGCGGTGGCCACGAGCGGCGGACAGCGGGCGGTCTGTATTTATGTGTTCTGCAAAAGTGTTGATAAGACCTCGAATTATGTTACAATCCAGAGTTGTACTGCTGGCGGCGTTTCGTTTGCCTCGATGCCGGCATCTGCCAAACCTCCGTGGAAAGGAAAGATGATGGGTTGTAAAAGATTGATCGTGTTGATCGTGTTGATGGCGTGCGGGTGGTCTCTTGCGGCGAGTTCGGTTTCGGTAGGGCCTGGCATGTACGACGGTGGGTCTTCGGCTGTGCCGACTTACGGTGATGCGACGGTTGAGAGGGTTGTTGGTGCCAGCGGTGTAGGCTCCGGTGGCGGCGTCGGCGGCGTGTACACGTTTCGCTGTGATATCGCCGGCTGGCCCGGTGTGATCGGCAATGACATCGCTGTGACGATCGACCATATAACTGTGCCGCTGATCGTCAGTCAGGGCGGCAAGCCCAACAGGTTCTTCCAGTTGCAGGTCAGGGGGTTCATCGATAAGGCCCTTCGGTCGGCGGAGGAGATCAGGCTTGAGAATATAAAGCGGGGGGCGACGTTTTCGCTTGTTGCCGAGGTCATCGTCGATAGCAACAGTCTTGCCGGACTCTTGATGGACGGCGAGCTTGCGAGGTATTTCGTAGGGGAGGTTGCGGATATCGTCGCCGTCCAAACTATAGCGGCATCTTCGGGCTCAGGGGTTGGCGGTCTCCCAGCCGGCCAGGCGGGCGGTACTGTCGCTGGGAACTCATATATCGCCTCAAAGAGCAGTAAAATATTTCATCGTCCAACATGCAGATATGCCAAGACCATTACCGGTGCGAACAAAGTTGAGTTTGCCGCAAAGGAAAACGCTCTCGCCACAGGCAGGCGGCCTTGCAAAACGTGCAGTCCATGATATATCAGTATTCAGTATTCAGTATTCAGTATTCAGTATTCAGTATTCAGTATTCAGTATCCAGAGACCAGAGACCAGTATTCAGTGGCCAGTCCCGATGAATCGGGATTTCGCTTCTCTCAATATTCAGTATGACGGGGGGTCAAAACTCCCATTTGTGTGAGTGTTTTATGAACTTGTTTTGCAGCATCATTCCTAATATTGTTGGCACCATGAGTGCCACGGGCAGGAACCAGTCCTTTTCGAATACGAGGTTATGGATGTTGTCGGTTGCGGGGCTGGCTACCGTGGTTTCGTAAAGGTGCAGCAGTGCGAGCGCTCCGACTACGGTGATCCCGCTGCCTCCGAGGCTGGTAAAGAGCATAACAGCGGCTTTAAGGACGATGAAGCTTATCATGCCTCCGGCGACGACTCCGACCAATGATCCGGCCCAGATATACGTTTGCGGCAGTTCGAAGGCGTACCACAGGCCGCCGGTGAGTATTCCCCCCGCGGCTGCACCGAGAATGCAGACGCACCATTTCATAAGCGGCATCGATAAGAAGGCCGCGAGCAGCAGCCCGACGACTCCTCCCCATATTTCGCTGCCGTTAAAAAATTTGCCGACATGTATCCCGGCGAGCATGCCGAGAAGGGCGAAGCTTATTACTACGAGTACGCGAAAGATCCGCCACCCGTACATCAGGTAGACGACGCCGAACGATATGGCGAGTACTGCCTGGAACCAGGTCAGAGTTGTGATCTGTTCCCATATAAAATCGATGGGTACGACCTGGATGTCTTCGGCGGGTACTTTGGCGTTCTTTGCCGCTGCGAGAATAGTTATGTAATCCATTATTCTACTCCTGGTCCTGTTTGGTCGGGGCCCGGACGTTTTGTATTGTGCTTATGCGGAGAGAGCAGGAGTTGTGCTACGGTTCCGAATGCGAGTATGGCCAGCATCGCAATGTGGTAAAGTGGGACCCTTTCGCGAACGAATGTTATCGGCTGGGCGCCTTTATACATCAGCAGCAGCGTCATTGCCGTAAGGATCAGGACCAGACCTGCCAAAGAGCAGGTTAACGCCGCAACAAGCCGGGAAAAAAGCAGGCCGGTTACCAGTACGACAGCGCTCGCGGCTGCTGAGATTGCCAGGGTTGCCGTCGAGGCGTTTCGGGCTGTGCGGACGATTATTTTGCTTAGCAGGAGCGCATGGTCGCCGACTACCTCGACGCTCTCGCGGACATTTAGCCGCTGGCCGGGCGGGGGCGCTATCGGGATCTCGGCGTATACAGGCTCGGTTTCATCATCCGACAGAGGTCCTGCCAATGAAATAAGCACGATAGCAACAGTCAATACCGCTGCTGCCAGTGCGAGGGTTTTTTTGTCGAAGAACATGCCGAATCCGCCGGCGACTACCGTCATGGAGGCGATCGCGACGGCCTGTTGGCTGGTCGCGGTCATGGCGCACGCTGCACCTGCCGCCGCCGCTATGATACCGGCGACAATTGCGCTCCATCGAAGGCCGCCCAGCCAGACGCCCAGCCCGACGACAAGGCAGAAAATGCCGCCTGCTACGAGAAAACGGCCTGAGAGCTGGCCTCCAAGGCGTTCAAAGTTGTATAGGACCTCTAACATCGTTATTTAGGTAAACAATATCCTCACGCACGCTGTCCCAGCAGCGATAACCGTTAGTTTCATCGGCGAGAAGGGGTAAATTACGTTAAAATTACGGCTCTTCCGGATAATGCGTTGGTAAGCACTGAGCAAAAGCGGGTACAAGTACGACCTCCCTTGCGGCAGAACGGACCATCTGGCGGCAGCTACAAGGGCAATTGGGGGTACAAATGTCATTATAGGGCATTTTCGCAGGCTCAGGGGCGGCTGAGACGTTGTAATTTGCAGAAATTTTCGCTGCCAGTGTCATTCAAAGCATTCGAAAATTTCATCAGACACAAGGGTATCCTTCTCGATATTGATGACATGATCGTATATACCGAAAAAGGGCTGCGAGTGGCAGGCGAATTCGACTTGATCGAAAAAGGTACGAAAATCAAACCGATAATTATACTATATCAAGGCGGCCACACGGTCTCAGCGCTGCTGCATGAATACGTCCACTACCGCCAGTGGAAATATTTCGTAGGAGGCATGTCGCAAGCGGATTGGCAAAATTTCTCCAATATCAAAAATTACCGAAAATTCCTGGAAGACGTAGCCTATTTCGTAAGCAACATCTTCGCAAAATAATAGAAGGATGGACACTTACAGGATAACCGAATATTGATCGCAGCGAAATCCCGATTAATCGGGGCTGGTTACTATATACTGAATATCACTATGATAGATATTTGGCATTGGAAAGCCTATCGCAGCCAGAGTGCCGGGTTTGCCCACGACAAGACGCATGTTTATTCCACTGTTCAAATACCCAAGGCTAATAAGCATACGGCCATAAACGGCAAATCCATTTGGATTGCTCGAGCAAGTGATAAAGGCGATGCTCTGTATAAGAGTCAGCGTCCGCTTGATGATCGAAGAATCTGTCAAAAACTCCATGAACGGTGTTGAGATTGCAGGTGAGGCTGGCAAAGTTCTTGAAGATATCGTTGTGTTATTGCAAGTACATGTGATATTAGTGCAGATTGTTGATTCTTCAAAAGATTGATGGTATAATCCCTGCATAATTGAGCTTGCGTGTGTTTTGTGTCAGATGAGGTGGAAGAATGGGTCACAGTAACGATTATTCCGGCTTGAAACGCAGAACGTTCCTGGGTATGACGGGACTGACACTCTTTAGTCCGTGTATCGGCTCAGGGAAGCCGGCGGCCTTGGGGTAGGTTCGTCCGGCTACTGCAAGCCGGCCAAATATCATCCTGATCCTGCCTGACCAGCAAAGATACGATTCGTTGGGCTGTAACGGCAATGCTGATGCGATAACCCCTCATGTTGACCGGCTTGCGAATGAAGGGGTGCGATTCGAGTCGGCCTTTGCCGCTCAGCCGGTCTGTTCTCCGGCCCGTTCATCTATTCTGACGGGCATCTTTCCGCATAATAATAATTTCAGTTAATTAGAGCCGATGGCCGATAAAATCATCATGGACTTTATTTTTGAAAGGATTCATGATGAAACCATTAAAAATTACTTATGAAATCAGCTTGAAGGGAATTTCAGCTCTTATCCGTAAGGAAAGAGACGCCAGGGTTCGCCAACGCCTGATCGCCATGAAGTTTGTAATACAGGGGCTCCATATCTCCGAGGTTGCCAGCCGAATGGATGTCTCTCAGCGGCCACTTCGTAAATGGGTTCATCGCTTCAACGCATCTGGCCCTGCTGCTCTATGCGATGGGCCAAGGTCTGGTCAACCGCCAAAACTCAAACCTAAACAAGTCGAAAAGTTTAAAAAGCGTGTTCGTAAGGGAATCACCTCTAAAGATAATACCTGTAGTCTAAGCGGCAAAGATTTGCAACGAATATTAAAGAATGAATTCGGTGCCGAATACTCTCTTAGCGGTACATACTTTATCCTTCATCGCCTTGGTTTTTCATGTCTTTGCCCTCGCCCACAGCATCCGAAAGCTGATATTGAAGCACAAGAGACTTTTAAAAAAAGTGCTTCCAGAGGCCGTTAAGTTGCTAAAAGAGCGTTTTGACGGCAAAGACATTCAATTATGGTTTCAGGATGAGGCTCGTATCGGTCAGCAAGGTACGGTTTGCAGAATGTGGGCTGATAGAGGCAGTTGCTCTCGTGCGATTCGTCAAACAAATTACAAATGGACTTATCTGTTTGGCTCGGTCTGCCCATCAACGGGACAGTGTCATGGTTGGCGTATGCCTTATGCAAATACATGGATCATGAATTTGTATCTGAAAGATTTTTCAAAACAATTGCCATCAAACAGTCATGCTTTGATGGTAATGGATGGCGCAGGCTGGCACAGTTCAAACGATCTTGAGATACCGGAAAATGTATCGATATTGTTGCTGCCGCCTTATTCGCAAAACATCCGAAGAAGACATTCTCGTGATCGGATCCCTTGGACAGATGGGCATGATAAGAGTAGGTACTCGGGTTGCACGTCGGCACAGCGACCTTGATCCGCTCATCGAAAGGAAGGAGGTACGCCGTAACCTTTTTGTGTTATGTCGCGAAGTTCATGCGGAAAACCGACAACACAGGATTCGTCGGGGCTGATCGTATAAAGCGGGCCGGCATAAGCCCGTGTTTCGGTTGTCTCCAGATCGATACTTACGCAAACAGCCTGACCGTCAATTACATCATTGGTATAAAGCCGGCGGTCCATTGTGCCCCAGTTTACATTAGCTCCGGTCTGGTAGCCCCAGCATTTCGTGGTACAGACGGTTTGAATGGTTTGCTCTTGAAGGTCTATAACACAGACGTCCGCCTTGTCTCCCAGAACAGGAAACCGGTACATAAAAGGCAGTCGCGTAACAGCCAGATATCGCCCGGAAGGGCTAAAAGGCGTAACGTCGAAATAGGTGTGGACATAAGACTGCCTGCGGGGAGTTACCTGCATAACCGGCGCGAGTGTCTTGCCGGGCCTCCATGGCCTGAAGGTATAATGCTCCTTGCTGGAAAAGGTGTTCGTAAGGTGCCTGATGGGCTT
>DAOVVQ010000220.1 GCA_030637065.1 Planctomycetota bacterium | reverse complement strand
GGTCTATACAAAGGAATCTTCGTATTCTCCCATGTTGATCCTGACTCCGTATGTCGGCGATCCGGACATCAACGGCGATGGCGATGTCGATTACGGAGACTTCGCGGTTATTTCGGCATACTTCGACAAAGAATGTACCCCTCCGGAATGGTGCGAAGGTGCGGACCTTAATATAAATGGCTGGGTCGACCCCAATGATGTAAGGGTCCTTGCCGAGAGTTGGATAGGGATATAGGCGTTAATTGCTTTAAGAGAAAGGCAGGAAATGAGGGTGTTTAAGGTTTCAATTTGTTGTGTGCTGTTGTTGGCGGCCAGTGCAGCGGCTGTAACCTTCCAGGCGGTGGATGATACTTATACTAACGCCGCCTTTCCGACAACCTCCTACGGTTCCGATGATACGATTAGAATAAGGCTTGGCGGAACAAATCCGAAGTACGGTTATTTCAAGTTCAACGTGACCGGTACAAACGGCGATGTGCGCACCGCAACGTTGAGGCTGAGCACAACCGACCGTGACGTTCCGCAGGATACCGGTATTTACACGGTAACAGGCGACTGGTCGGAGGGCACACTTACCTGGGATAACGACACCCTGATCTGGGGGGCTCTTCTCGACAGTTCCAACGTAAACGATGCCAGCACGTGGTACGAGTTTGATGTGACCAGCGGGGTAACCGGCGATGGCACGTACACGTTCGGTGTCATACCCATGACAACCGGATGGATGGGGCGATGGAGCACTGAGGAATCTGATTTCGATCCGGAGCTTGTAATTACGGGAGCCCCGGAAAAAGCATCCAGCCCGAATCCGCAGGATGGTTCAAACGAAATAGAACTGGATACTAAACTTAGTTTTTCCCCAGGAAGTAAATCCACTAAGCATGATATCTATTTAGACACCGACTTCAATGATGTCAACGACGCGATCACGCCACTGGCAAGGGTCGATGTAAATACTTTTGATCCGTGCGGGCTCATGCCGGATGTCACTTACTACTGGAGGGTCGATCAAGTAAACGATGTTAACAATCCCGATGTGGTATGGAAGGGCGATATTTGGAGCTTTACGACGAGGGAGAGGGCAGGTGCAAGCTCACCGTCTCCGAAGGATGAAGATGACGATGTTGCTGCAAATATAAGCCTTAGCTGGACGCCGGGCGACTTTGCGGACTTTCATGATGTTTATTTCGGCACCGATCTCGATGAGATTAACGATGCCAATATTCCGCTGGCAAGGATTGATACAAACACGTTCGATCCGTGCGGCCTGCTTCTTGATACGAGGTATTACTGGCGTATTGACGAGGTCAGCGGTGAGACCGGCCAGTGGCCCGGCGTTTACAGAGGGCCGATTTGGAGTTTTACGACGCTTGATCATATTGTGGTGGACGATTTCGATTTTTATGTCGACAGTAACACCCTTTCGCTTACGTGGATCAACGGCGCCGGTAACGGTAGCGGGGCGGCGGTCTCTCTGGAAGAAGAATTCCAGGGCGATTCGATGCGGTTCGAGTATGATAACGGTCTTGATCCGTGGTATTCGCAGGCGAGTCGCTGGTATGCTGCCGGTCAGGACTGGACAGTCGGCAGCGTTAAGGCCTTGCAGCTTATGTTCAAGGGCAGCGCCGGCAATAGCGCTGGGCCGATGTATCTTGCATTGGAGGACGGGCTTGGCTCCAGGGCGGTTGTGTTTTACGCCGACGCCAACGACCTCCAGCAGGCCCGGTGGCAGATGTGGAATATCGACTTATCCGACTTTGCCGCTGGCGGCGTGGCCCTTGCCGATGTACGCGAGATCGCCGTTGGTTTTGGCGACCCGGACAGTCCGCAGGCCGGCGGGACGGGGACGGTGTATTTTGACGATATCCGGCTGTATCGTCAGCGTTGTTTTTCGCGGTATGGTCCCAGCGGCGATCTTACCGGCGACTGCTCAGCCGACCGGGCGGATCTGGATGTGATAATGCGGCATTGGCTGTTCAGCGACTATACCGTCTCAGCCGAAGCGCCGGATGACGGTCGCCTGCTGGCCCACTACAGATTCGACGAGACGTCCGGCTCAAGTGCTTACGATTCTTCCGGCAACGGTTTTACGTCCCTGGTGCGGGCGGTTACGGATAGCAATGAGTTCCCCGTCGATACCGGCTGGGATGCGAGTGGCTATGATGGCGGCTGTCTCGATTTCGACGGTACGTTCGGTGTCCTGATCCCGGATGAGGTGTTCGCTGACGTTAATGAGGTCGTGACGATATCCGTGTGGCTAAATGCAGGCGATGACGGCGGCTGGGATGATGTCAGCCGGATCGAATTCGCAACAGGAAGGCCGCAGAACAGGATCGATCCTGTAGATGCAAACGATTTCGTGTGGAATCCGAACCAGTGGAACAGGGCAAAGTGGACGCCGGATGATACGGGCGACTATCAGGGCCGGTGGAATCACTACTGTTTCGTAAGGGATGCCGTCGCAGGATCGGTGCGGATCTATCATAACGGCCTGCTGATCGCTCAGGATCAAGGGGTTTTAAGCGGAATAGACGGCCCGTCCGCCGGACAGACGGAGATCGGCGGATGGGGCAAATACGGCCATTACACCGGCAGGCTGGACGAGTTTAAGGTGTACGGCTATGCCCTTTCGCAGGCGCAGGTCCTGCATCTGGCAGCGGGCGGCGGGCAGTTGTATCAGCCGCTAACGCCGGTCGTATCGCCGATCGACCCGTACGTCGACGGTGTGCTCAATATCATCGACCTTGCGATCGTAGCGGGCGATTGGCTCGATGAACAGTTGTGGCCTCAATAGGCTTTGGCAGTCTGGTGATTATGAATGTGAAATAGTTATATCGATTGGGAGAGATAAATGAATCGTCGCGAATTTTTGAAAAAGTGCAGCCAGGCCGGTCTCGGTGCAGCGTTATTGTCCAACAGTCTGTTCGATATCCGGATGGGCAGCCGAAAGCCGAATTTTATTATTCTGATGGCTGACGACCTGTCGGCAAAGGAATTCAGTTGTTACGGCAATACCGAGAACAACACGCCGAATACGGATAAATTAGGCGAGACGGGCGTGAGGTTCAAGACGTGCTGGTGTACGCCGATTTGCAGTCCGACGCGGGCCGAGATAATGACCGGCAGATACGGTTTTCGAACCGGGTGGTATCACAATAATAATAAACCCGCTCAGGGCGAGAAGGGCTACAACCTCTCCGAGGATAACCTGATATTCGCACAGGTACTCAAGAATGCCGGATACGCCACGGCGATAAGCGGCAAGTGGCAGTTGCGGGGCGATGAGGACGAGCACGGCTTCGATGAATACTGCATGTGGCGAAAGACGTCGGCGTTTGATGGCCCCATTGAGCCGCCGGAGGGAAGCCTGCCGGGAAGGGCGGCAAGGTACTGGCACCCGGCGATAGTGCAAAATGGCGAGCAGTTGGATACCAATGAAAATGACTACGGGCCGGACATATTCACGAATTTTGCGCTGGATTTTGCCGATCGGAACAAGGATAGGCCCTTCCTCGTTTACTATCCAATGGTGCTTACCCACAAGACGTGGGATTTCGACCTTGAGACAATGGGCTACGTTGCTCCGCCTCAGATCGACGAAAATGACCGCTGGACAGGCAAAAAGGGCGAGCCGTCGATTAAAGGCAACGTCGAGTACATGGACCATCTGATCGGGCGGATCGTAAAGCGTCTCGAGGAGATGGGCCTAAGAGAGAACACGATCCTCATGATCACCGGTGATAACGGCACAACCGGTTACGGCAAGGGCCAGTTGGACCAGGAAAAGGGCCCGAGGGTGACGATGGTGGTCAACTGTCCCGGTATCGTCGAGCCCGTCGGCGCATCGGATGCGCTGATCGATTTTACGGATATCATGGCGACGCTGGTCGATATGTCAGGCGCCCGCCTGCCAGCCGGATACATTGCCGATGGCCGCAGCTTCGCACCGATCCTGCGCGGCGAAAAGCAGCATGTTCGCGACTGGATATTCAGTTATATGAAGGAAAGCCGCTTCCTTCGCGATACCCGATGGCTGCTGGACGGCGAAGGCGTATTCTGGGACTGCGGCGATAATCGCGACGAGCAGGGCTATATAGATGTGACAGATTCGCTGGATCCGGAAGTGTTGGCGGCCAAGGCGCGTTTTGACAAAATATTAGAGGACCTGCCGGCACCCGACCTGTCTTGACGAATTCCAATTAGGGCCAGTCCCTGGCTAACTCCGCTCTTTAGAGCTGCCACCCTTGCTGCCGGATTGACGCGAATTATTTTATTGGAATTGGTATAAGACCCCACCCTGACTAACTCCGCTCTTTAGAGCGGAGAACCGCCGCCGCATCCCAACTAAACGGGCTTTGGCCCGTGGACCGGACGCTTTTCGTACGGCATCGGTTATTGCCGGGTCGTCGTCAGTTCCTGTGTGGGTTGGGACTGATCTTTGGCCGGCGGACGCTTTGGGAGCGTGAATGTAAAGCGGCATCCATTGCCCGGTTCGCTCTCGATCCACATGCTTCCGTTGTGCATCTCCACGAGTTCCTTTGCGATCGTCAGCCCAAGCCCCGTACCGTGCTCTCCGGGCCCGGTGAGCACCTGGACCTGCACGAACCGGTCGAAAATCTTTGCGGCTTCCTCTTTATTCAGACCCGGCCCGTTGTCCTTGACCGCGATCTGTACGCTCTCGTCGCAATCCGTCAATGCGATTTCGACAGTGCTGTTTACGGGGATGAATTTTATGGCGTTGCCGATGAGGTTTGTCAGTACCTGTATGATCCTGTCGCGGTCGAGCATGACGTTGATGTCGCTTTTGGGCATGTCGCTTTTCAGTTCGATGCTCTTTGCCGCCGAGAGAGCGCAGAGCGATTCGACCACCTCGTTGATGACATCCTGGGCCGGCATATCCGTGAGATTGAGCGTTATCATTCCAGATTCGATCTTCGAGATGTCAAGAAAGTCCGCGACGATCCTCGACAGCCTGTCGATGCTTGTGTCCGCCATTTTCAGGCTCTCGAACAGTTTGTGGCTGACCTTCCCCATTACGCCGGCCATGGCGTTCGAGACGATGTTCTTGAAGATACAAAGCGGAGTCCTCAGTTCGTGCGAGACGGTCGAGACAAACTCGCTCTTGAGCCGATCGTGCTCCTGGAGGACTTTGTTCGCCCTTACCAGCTCCATCTCGACGAGTTTTACGTCGGTTATGTCCCTTGCGTAGAGGTTGACATAGTCCTCCTCGGGAATCGGAGCGATGACTATGGAGAATATCTGGTCTTTGCACTGAACATCAATGCAGTCATGGGTCCCTGACGCCTTGACCTGCTGCGTGAGCTGGTATATTTCTTCGGGCAGCTTCTGGCCTGCCATTCGGTCCCAGAGGCTCAGCATCGGCTGGCTCGCCTTGTTTGCGTATACGATCGTCCCGTCGTCGGCGATCCTGAGGACGGGATTGGGGTTCTCCGCGGGAAACTTCGCGATCTGAGCGACCTGGCGTTCGATGAGCTTGTGCTCGGTCAGGTCCAGCAGCAGACCATCCCAGAGAGTGTCGCCGTTTTCGAGCCTTTCCGGGCGGGCCACGCTTTGGAACCACTTGGTTTTCTCTTTGAATACTCCGCATCCCAGCCACTGACACGGAGAGAGGTCCTCTACGGAAGCGGCGATGAGCCTGTAGAATTCGGACCGGTCCTCGGGCTTGAATCTGTCCATGAGCAGGCTCGCATTTTCCTTGATCTGCTCGGGCTCGAGACCGAACAGTTCGCTGCAACTGTCGCTGAGAAAGAGAAATTCCACGTCGCCGGCGGCTCTCATAATGAACTGGTAGACCAGACCGGGGGCGTTTGCGACCATCTTTTCATATCTTGCCTGGCTTTGCTTAAGCGCATCCTGCATCTGTGTCTGCTGTGTGATATCCTCGACCATTCCGTCGTATCCGCAGACATTACCGTCCTTATTTCGCCTCGGTATGATGGTGTCCCGCAGCGAACGGACCTCGCCGTTTCGCTGCCTGATCTTAAACTCGATCGGAGGAACCTGCTCTCCGGCAATAACTCTTTCGTGCTCCGCTTTTACGGTATTCCTGTATTCCGGCAGGATCATACTGAGCCAGAGCATCGGGTCGGTGCCAAAATCGTGCCCGTCGTATCCTGTTACCGCCAGGCACCCGTTGCTTCTTTCCGTCCAGACGGGCTCGTTGTTTTCGATATAAACGGCGTATGTATATGTCGACATTGTCATCGCACGCCGGTACTGGTCCAGTGCGGCATCGAGCGTTTCACGCAGCACCTCGTCGGGGCAGGGCTTTGTCAGGAAGCGGAAGATCTGCTGCTCGTTCACCGCGGCAACGGCGATCTCAAGATCGGCAAAGCCAGTCAGCATGATGCATATCGTGTCAGGGTTCATCTCGCGAACCGTTCCAAGGAGTTTCAGTCCGTCCATCGAGTCCATTCTGTAGTCGGAGACGACGACGGCGAAAGGTCCGGAAGTCTTGATCAACTCGATCGCCTTGTCGGGTTCGGATGCGGTTTCGATTTGAAAATGGATGTGGAGCTTTCGTTTCACGGCGTCGAGGAGATTAACTTCGTCG
>DAOVVQ010000043.1 GCA_030637065.1 Planctomycetota bacterium | reverse complement strand
CCTTCCCTAGGCGGGACTGATCAGCTTGTCCGTTAGGTACTGTTTTTGCTCGTCGGTGGCTTCGTGAAATACGCTGGTCCAGTCTTTTTTCGGACCGGACTTGATGACAACGGGCACGATGCCGAGTTTATCTTCCAGCAGTTCCTCCACGGTCAGGTGTGCCATGATCACGCCGATGGAGCCTGTGATAACCGTAGGCTCGGCAACGATGCGGTTGCAGGCGACCGAGGTGTAATATCCGCCCGAAGCGGCGACCGACTGCATGAATGCGACGGCGGGCTTTTTGGTCTTTTCGCGAAACTTCGATATTTCATGATGGATCTGGTCGCTGGCTGAGACGCCGCCGCCGGGCGAGATCGTGCGAACGATCAATGCCTTGACGCGTTTATCCTTTCCAGCCGCCTTGATCTGCTCGATAACGTCTTTGCTCATCTTGCTATCTATCACGCCTTCGAGACGGATGACCACGATCTTTTTGGAGACATCACCCTTGACCAGAACGTTTTCGTCGAATACATCACGCGAGGCAAAGAAGTCGCCCTGCCCGGTTGCGAACGCGGCGCCGAGGCCTAAGACGCAGAGGAGCAGAAAGATATTTACGATAATCGAAAGTACCAGCACGACCCGCCAGAAGATCCGCCATCCCGAGGTCTTCTTTGGCGGCTGACCCATTGGCGGATAAACCGGCATGACGGGCGGTGTATATGGCGGTGGCGGTGGTGGCGGAGGCGGGGACTGGTAACCGGAAGGCTGCTCATGGTCTTGCGGGTCCTGACCCATCGGATCGCCGGGGGTCATTTGATTATAGTCCATAAAATACCCTTTCAGCTAAAGGGGCGATTATACCACCCCAGCCGGCGGCTGTCAAGCCTCTGCCGGTGTGGTTAGCGGGCCATTGCGCCGCCTGCGTACTGCCCACCCTTGACAAATCGGCCCTGGGGTTGATAATAGCCGGTTTGCAATTGTGCCCTTAAATCGTGTGCTATGGCCGAAAAACCGAGAAAACGAAAAAGAGACAGGAAGCCGCCTAACATTGTCGTCGACTGGCTGGCGTATGCTGCGCTGCGACTGGCCCTTTTGATAATGTACCGGTTCAGCGTCGATACCAACCTTCGATTCGGCAAATATCTCGGTTCTTTGATGTGGAAGCATTATGACCGCGGTCGCAGGCGTGCGCTGGATAATCTGCGGGCGAGCTATCCGGAAAAGGACGAGCAGTGGCTTATCGAGACGGGGCAGCGGAGTTTCCAGCAGATCGGAATGCTCGTTATCGACATTCTGTTTACGCCGCGTCTTGTTAATCGCAAGAACTGGTGCGATTATTCGAAATACAAGAACCTCGAACATGCCAAGTGGCTGATGCAGGGCGAACGCGGGCTGCTTATGGTCGCCTTTCATTACGGAAATTTCGAGATTATGGGCTACCTGATGGGCGTTTTCGGTTTCGACGTCTACAGCATCGCAAGGCCGATCGATAACCGGTTCATCAATAAGTATCTGTACGGCATCCGCGAGCGGGCAGGGCAGAAGATGCTCGACAAGAAGGGCGCCGCGGCGAAGCTCGACGATCTGATCGCCGGCGGCAGCACGCTTTGTTTTGTCGCCGATCAGGATGCGGGCAAGAAGGGTATTTTCGTCGATTTTTTCGGCAGAAGGGCGAGCACCTACAAGAGTATCGCCCTTGTCGCCATGCAGCATAATCTGCCCATCGGCGTTGTCGGGTGCAGGAGGGTCGGCGATCGTTTCTTCTTCGAGATCGAGGTCATCCGTCTGATCATGCCCCAGGAATGGGCCGACAAGGACGATCCGATGCGGTGGATCACGCAGGAATACGTAAAGGCGACCGAGGACTTCATCCGCCAGGACCCGACACAGTACTGGTGGCTGCACCGAAGATGGAAGACCCTGCCGAAGAGAGAGCGAAAAGCGAAAAAATAGCTCAGAACTTCAGCGCAGGCTAAAGCCCGTCCTGACACTTCAATAACTTCATGGCAGACCCTTTTATTCTTAACCATGAACATGAAGAAGAAAATTATAAAATCTCTGAGCCCTCTGGACACTTGCCCGCAATATGATACAATACCACCGGATTCGCCTGACTAAGCGACAATTACCTTTATTAAGGATAAACCCGAATGATAGTTGTAATGAAACCCGGAGCCACCAAAGAGCAGGTCGCCCACGTCGTCGACCTGGTCAAGGATTATGGCCTCAAAGAGCACGTAATATACGGAACCGACCGCACCGTCGTCGCCTGCCTCGGCGATAAGCGAATGGTCGACAAGGGCGCCATCGAAAACGCGCCAATGGTCGAAAACGTCGTCCCGATCCTCGCCCCGTACAAGATCGCCTCGCTCGAGGTCAAAAAGGAAAAGTCCCGCATCGAGATCGGACCGGGCAAATTCCCCATCGGCGGGCAAAAAGTCGGCGTCATCGCAGGCCCCTGCGCGGTCGAAAACCTCGACCAGACATTAGATACCGCCCAAGCCGTGAAAGAGGCGGGCTGTGTCGGACTCCGCGGCGGGGCCTTCAAGCCCAGGACCAGCCCATACAGTTTCCAGGGCCTCGGCGTAGAAGGCCTAAAGATCCTCGCCAAAGCCCGCGAGGAAACCGGCCTGGCAATCGTCACCGAAGTCATCGGCCTCGAACAGTTGGGTGCCGTAGTCGAATACGCCGACGTCCTCCAGATCGGGGCAAGGAACATGCAGCACTACCCGCTCCTCGAAGCCGTCGGAAAGACCAATAAACCCGTCCTGCTAAAACGCGGCATGAGCGCAAGCCTCGACGAGTTCCTCCTGGCCGCCGAATACATAATCAACGCCGGAAACTCGCAGGTCATCCTCTGCGAGCGAGGCATAAGAACATTCGAAAAATACGTCCGAAACACCCTGCCCCTGGCCTCCGTGGCCGCCCTCAACGACAGAACCCACCTGCCAGTAGTAGTAGACCCCTCCCACGGAACCGGCCACGCAAAACTCGTAGGACCAATGTCCCTCGCAGCCGTCGCAGCCGGAGCAGACGCACTCATAATAGAATGCCACATAGACCCGGAACACGCCGCATCAGACGGTGCACAATCAATAACACCAAAGGCACTAAAAGATCTAATGCCAAAACTAAAAAGAATAGCAAAAGCAGTAGACAGAGACATGTAAACCCGCCCAGAACTCCCGCCACGCCGGCTTTATCAGGGTGGGCTCTGGCCCACGCTGAAAAACTGCCTGTTTGGGTGGCACCCAACTGATGGGCAAATCCACAGTGCCAGCCACATATTTGCCGGTTTTTCCGGCTTTTTTTGTCTTGGCGCAGGCGAGTGGGCTGATACGATGGTTTGCGGACCTGTCGGCAAATGTTTGCAAAAGGCGATGGGAGGTTCGTTTTGGAAATTTTTTGGAGGTAGATAGAATGGACGCGATATTGCAGAAGATGTATGAGTATCTGGCTGAAAATGGGATGATGGTCCTGCATGCCCTGGTGATTTTTGTCATCGGTCGGTGGGTCGCCAAGGTCGTCGCGCAACTTGTGGAAAAGGTGCTGCTGAAATCACGTGTCGACAAGACGCTTGCCAAGTTTACCAGGAACCTGACCCAGATAAGCCTGCTGGCATTTGTTGTTATCGCCGCCCTGTCAAAACTGGGTGTCGAGACGGCCCAGTTTGCGGTCGTTATCGGCGCTGCCGGTCTGGCTATCGGTCTGGCCTTGCAGGGTTCACTCGCTAACTTTGCTTCGGGTTTTCTGATGATAATCTTTCGGCCCTTCAAGGTTGGCGATCTTGTCGAGGCGGGCGGGATCACGGGTACGGTTGAAGATATCCAGATATTCAATACGGTTATTCATACTCCCGACAATGTTCGCGCGATAATCCCCAACGCCCAGATAACGGGTGGCAATATTTTGAACTATGCGGTCAATGGCAAGCGCCGGGTTGACCTGGTGGTCGGGATATCGTACGAGGACGATATTGGAAAAGCGAAAAGTGTGATCCAGAGCGTTCTTGCCGGCGACGAGCGTATTCTTAAAGACCCGTCGCCGACGGTGGCGGTTATCGAGCTTGGCGACAGCAGCGTCAATCTTGTCGTCCGTCCCTGGGTGAAACCGGCGGATTACTGGGACGTTTATTTTGACGCTACCGAGCGAGTCAAGATCGGTCTCGACGAAAACGGTATATCGATACCATATCCTCAGCGTGATATTCATATTAAAAACAAGGGTGCCTGACATTTCCCGCGGTAAAGCCAAACGGGCGGGCGATGGCCGGTCAGTAACGGTCAAAGGTCTTTCAGGAGTATGTTGGCCGGCGATTTTTCCATGTCCGCGGCCAATGTGGCCAGATGGCTGGAGAGCCTGTTTAGTTCGTCCGATTGTGCGACGGGTATTTCCGCGGTTCCTTGGTGGTCGAGCGAGTCGAGGACGTGTCTTACCGTGAGCCTGCTGACGTCGATCGCGGGCTGATATGCGACATCCTTTTCGTCCTTTTTGACCTGGCAGAGGATTTTCGATTGTACCAATTCGAAGAGTATCTGGCGTGCCAGGCGGATGGGTATCTCGAGCTCGTGTGAGATTTCGGTGGCATCCCACGCCTTTTGCCCCCTGCAGAAGTTCTTTACCAGCAGGTGGGTTGTCAGCAGCGACAGCAGTTTTTTGAAGGAGTTGCTGACGGACAGGCAGTCCTGCTCGAATTCATAGGTTTCGACGTTTTGGTGGGCGAATGAAAGCTCGGCACCGAACAGGATCACCAGCCAACTGATCTGGAGCCATATCAGGAAAAAAGGCAGGGCGGCAAAACCGGCGTAGATGGCGTTGTATTTGGCTACGCCGATCTGGAAATTGATGTATCCCCATTGGGCGATCTGGAAGATCGTCCCAGCGACGATCCCTGCGAGGAAGCCGGACTTGATCGAGACTTTTGTATTGGGCATGAAGATGAAGACAAACGTAAACGCTATCCAGATGGTGCAGTAGGGCAGTAGTCTCAGTGAAAGCAGGATCAGCGGAGCGACTACACTCAAGATGGGCGATTCTTTGATGATCTCGCGGACCTGGCTGCTTATCGCAACCGTTGCGCTGCTTGCCATGACCAGAAGAAACGGGCAGATGAGCATGATGGAAAGGTAGTCGCTGAATTTTCGGCCGAGACGCCTTGGGACCTTTACGCCCCAGATATCGTTGAAGGAGTTTTCGATATTGCCCAGGACCTTTATGATTGTCCAGAAGAGAAACGCCACGCCGATGCCGGCGATGAAGCCGCCGCTGGTGTTTTCGAGGAAGGAATTGGAAAAGGCGATGATGTTTTCAGCGACTTTTTCCTGGCCCTGCATTTTTTGCATCAGTTCGGCTTCGATTTTTTTTTCGAGCCCGAATCCCTTGGCTATGCCGAACATCATCGCGATGACAGGGACGATGGATAGCAGCGAATAAAACGTAAGAGCCGAGGCCCTGAACTTGCATTTATCTTCGGCAAATCCGCGGACAGCCAGGACGATTATCCTCAACTGTTTCAGCAGAAACGATTTCGACGGGGGATAGTCCTTTGACGGTATACGCCAAATGTCGACCGTAAGAAAACTGGTAAGTTTTGACAGCACGATAAATACTTCCTTTTTGTCCTGGCGCCGGCGCCTGTGGGTTATTCGTCCTGCGTTTCCTGCGGAGTCGATTCGATTACAGGCTCGTCGGTTGGTGTCGCCGGGTCCGTATTCGCCGGTGCGGTTTCAGCGGTCGCCGGTTTTCTCGTATTCTCTTCGATCCGAAAGAGTGTCAGGACCAGCTCGAGCGCTATACGAACGGCGACGATTATCAGCACGGGAATGATAAGTGCGGCGGCTACGTACAGAAGGCCGGGTCCGAGTTTTTGCCCGAACGCCTTTACGAGTATGTAGATTCCCGTGAGAACAGCGCCGGTGATACCGATCGGATAGAGGATCTTTACGATACTTGCGGTAATGAGTTTTTCAAACGACATGTCCAGAAGACATTTGCCAAAACACGTTTTCTCTTCCATAACACTGCCCTTTCCATTCTTGCTATGCTGGATTTTAGCCTGCCAAAGTGCCGGCCCGGCTGCATTTATCGCCGCATCAGCGGCACCTGCCGGCGACATTATATTAAAGGCGTCTGTTATCTGATAGCAAATTCTTTCTTGCGGGTGTTCATCTGGGCCTTGAGCCTGGCGATTATCGATGAGTGCATCTGCGAGACGCGGGATTCGGAAAGGTCGAGCGTCGCGCCGATCTCCTTCATCGTCATCTCTTCGTAATAGTACAATACGATGATGAGCCTCTCGGCGCGGGTCAGCCCCCTGGTCAGGAGTGTTTTGAGGTCGCGTTTCTGCACCTCGACGAGCGGATTCTGGCTCTTCTGGTCCTCGATGATGTCGATCTCGCGGATGTCCTTTTCGCCGTCGTTGTCTCCGAACTTGTTGCTCAGCGAAACGAGTCCGATCGCGTTTGCGTCGCGCTGGAGCCGGCGGAATTCGGGCATCTCCAACTGCAGTTCGTCGGCGATCTCTTCTTCGGAGGGCATCCTGCCGAGGTGCGCTTCGAGGGTTTGCAGAGCCCTTTCGAGCTGATGGGCACGGGCACGTACCAGCCGCGGGACCCAGTCCATACTTCGCAGTTCGTCGAGAATCGCGCCGCGGACACGCGGTGTGCAGTATGTCTCGAACTTAACGCCCCTTTCGGGATCGAAGGCGTCGAGGGCATCCATCAGTCCGAATATTCCCGCACTGACAAGGTCGTCAAGTTCGACTTTATCCGGAAGTTTGGAATAGATCCGGTCCGCGGTGTACTTGACGAGTGGAAGGTAATGTTCCATCAGGAGGTTTCGCGTAGGTTCGTCTCTGAGGCTGAAGAAATCATCCCATGCTTCCGCAATATGTTCCAACCGTGCCGTTTTCATTTGGCAAACCTCCATGCAAATTTTTCACTTTTTTTTGTTATCGGAAACACCAAAGTCCGATAACGGCACCGGTCCTTCCAGTTGCCTGTCTTCGTTGCCGGTTAATGCGGTATTAGACCAGCGTATCTGTATCGGCCAATCGGTCGCTGCAGTTTAAAAAAACCAGTTGACAACTTTCCGAAAAAATCCTTCCCTGCACGTCGTGGCAGCCGATCCTTTCGAGAGTCTCGCCGTCATGGCTGTAATGGCCGATGTTATCGGCGCTTTCGGATAAGCAAGCACAACGGGCTTTCTTTGCCGAACGGCGGCTGGCAGGCGGTCGTCCCTGCATAGCACCGCAGCCTCGTAGACGTGGATATTCAAAAAGCGTCTTGCCACGTCGGCGATCTGGCGATATATCCTCTTACCCTCGGCAACGGAGTCGGCCATGTTTACAATAAGGCTGATTTTTCCGGAATAATCCCGTCCGGCAAGGACCTTGATCATCGCGTACGCGTCGGTCATGGCGGTCGGCTCCGGGGTGGTTACGACGAGTGTGTGGTCGGCGGCATGGCAAAAGCCCACCACGGAGGCGCTCAGGCCGGCGGCGGTGTCGATGACCATCAGGTCGTAGTTGTCCTGAAACGTATCGAGTTCGTCGGCAAGACGCTGGCGTTGAAATCGTGTAAGGTCGGCGAGACTTTCGAGACCGGAAGCCCCGCAAATCACCTCGACGTCTCCGGGCCCGATACAGGTGATCTGATCGAGCTGCTTTTGGCCGCTTATGACGTGTGAAATATTGTAGCGGCTCTGAAGGTTCATAATGATGTCAAGGTTGCCGAGGCCCATATCGGCGTCGACAAGGGCGACCCTTTGGCCGGAAGCGGCGAGACAAATCGCCAGATTTACCGATATGTTTGTCTTTCCAACTCCGCCTTTTCCGCTCGTCACAGCCAGGACGCGTGCCCGGGCGTTTTTTTCAGTCATCGTTCGCTTCAAATTTTCCATGGTGTCCCGTGTCATTTTCTCCGAACCTCCCAAATCACAGTCCATTTCCGATACTTGTTCGTCTACGCCGTCGGTGGCGTAGTTTGCCCCCTGTCAATTACTGGTTAATGGCAGCCGAACTGCGGGCTTTCCTTCGCTTGAGCAGCTCGATAGCGACCTTTTTATTGAGCAGGTTTTCAGAGAGTTTGCCGACCTGCAGTTCGACATAATTTTTCACGTCGTTTTCAAACAGCTTTTTTGCTTCCATATCCACGATCGGCTGGCTTTGAAAACTGCCGTTTTCACCGAACTGTATATTTTCGCCGTCGCAGAGTAGCAACCTCCCGCTGCATAGATGCTCGGAAACCGCCTTTGCCATCAATTCGGCAAACTGCTCGGCATCGAGGTCCATGGGGACAAAGCCCTTCTTCCCGACGTTGACTATATTCTGTGTGATGAGCATTCTTCTGCGCTCGATGAAATCGAGGATCTTCGCCAGAAGTTCCGTCACGTTATCGCTTATTGCAGTTGGTAAATCCATATCCGCTCTGTCGATTACCCCCGGGGGGGGTATCCAAATAATAATTCATCCGTTAATTATCATTAAGAGGCTGCGGCATTGACCCCAGCAGCCTCCGAATTTTCCGCCTTTTTTAACATCATCCTGATTTGAGCTAAGCTCTTTGTCTTTCTCAGCTCCATGATCTCTGCGAGCCTTTCGAATACGGACTCATCGTAAAGTCGGTGTCCGCCCTCGGTCCAGTCGCACTCCTGGATCAGCCCCATCGTCGTATAGTTGTGGATCGTCTGCCTGGTAAAGGGGGTAAACCGAACAACCTCACCGATTCGGTAGAGTTTAGTCGGCACGTTGAACGGGAGAACCTTACCCTGTTTTTGCGAGGCCATAGAGTTTTCAATCGATTTATGAACCATACTGCAATAATGCCTTAACTTTCCACTTGCCATCAGACTGCAATAATGTCTTTAGTTCCCTCTTGCTATCAGGCGACGACTTCCGGATCGCAGCCAAAACACGTTTTACGTTTTATAAAATGTAAAATACAATTGCACTTCCGTCAACGATTATTTTTATTTTTTTTGAAAATTTCTCACTTTTTTTTGAAAAATCATCCGCTTTTTTGGGGGAATTATCCGCCGCAACAGCGGTTTAGCGGGAATAAAGAGCGGTAACTCTTGTATCTATAAGGATTTATGGTGAATGGGCAGCAATTTTGCCAGCCAGAGGATTTTTGGATTCAGCGTCTGCCACAGTCCGCAACAAGGGTGGTCCCAATGTACATCGGGATTTGCGCAGCAAACCGATGGGCGTATGCACAACGGCGCCAGCTATCGGTTTGGCTCTGCAGGGTCGCCAGCCCCGTCATCCCGACCGAGCGAAGCGAGTGGAGGGATCTGTTTAAGCAGCATCGCGGAGCGATTCGATAATTGACATTTCGCTCCCGCGGGGCACTGCAATAATGGCAAAAAGATTCAAAAAACGCTTGACGGGCTGCGTTTTAAGGTTAATATGCCTGTTTTGCCGCGGATGTGGCGGAATTGGCAGACGCGCAGGCTTCAGGTGCCTGTGAGCTTTAGCTCGTGGAGGTTCGAATCCTCTCATCCGCATTTTTCGGTCCTCTAATCGGTCCCTGTTGGAAGGCCAGCAGGGCCATCACGGCTGGGTTGGGGGCTGGGCTGACGGCTGGAGGGGCTGGATGGGTGTATTTTTGCCGGTTTTTGATGATATGTGGGGGTATTTAGGCATCGCTGGCATTTTTGTGGGTCATTTCAAGCGGTGTGGAACCTGAATTTCAATTGGATTTGGTCAATGAGCAGGAGTGAGAGATACAAGGCTGCGAAGGAATTGTTGGGCCGTTACGGACAGGGTCATCTGCTGGATCTTTACGATCGACTGGGTGACGATGAGCAGGATGGGCTGCTTGATGCGGTCGATCGGCTTGATTTTTCGCGAATACCGGGATGGGTGCAGGATTACGTGACAAATTCCAAGCCAGCCGCTTTGCCCGAGGAGTTCGGCCCCGCTGATTATTATCCCGCCACATCGCCTGATTCCGAGCAGATGCGGGCGAAATATGACCAGGCTCGCAAACTTGGCGCCGAGCTTCTTGCAGGGGGCAAGGTCGCCGCCTTCGTCGTAGCCGGCGGTCAGGGTACCCGGCTTGGTTTTGACGGGCCCAAGGGCAATTTTCCGATAAGTCCGGTCAGGAACAAGACGCTGTTCCAGATCTTTGGCGAGACGATCCTTGCCGCTGGCAGAAAATACGGGGCCGATCTGCCCTGGTACGTGATGACCAGTCCGCTTAACTACGTTGCGACGGTCGAGATTTTTAAGAGCAATGACTATTACGGTCTGGACGAGTCCAACGTGTTTATCTTTCAGCAGGGCACGCTGCCGAACTTCGCATTCGACGGCAAGATATTGATGGCCTCCGCCGGTACGATCGCCGCCAGCCCCGACGGCCACGGCGGCAGTCTCAAGGCCCTTTACGACAGCGGCGCCACAGCCGACATGAAATCCCGCGGCATCGAATACATCAGCTATTTCCAGGTCGACAATCCGCTGGTCAGCGTTGTCGATGAGCTTTTCATCGGGCTCAGCGCAATGGACGAGGCGGAAATGTCCTCGCGGGCGCTGATAAAGGCCCATTCCAAGGAGAAGGTCGGCAACTTCTGCCTCGTTGACGGCAGGGTAACTGTGATCGAATATAGCGATCTGCCCGACGAGCAGGCGGAGAAACGCAGTCCCGATGGCTCGCTCGTCTTTGAGTTGGGCTCGATCGCGATCCATGTAATAAGCCGGGCGTTCGTCGAAAAGCTCAATGCTGACGGTTTTGCCCTGCCCATCCACCGGGCTGTCAAGAAGATAGCACACGTTGACGCCGACGGCACAGCGGTTAAGCCCGAAGAGCCCAATGGCGTAAAGCTCGAGACGTTCGTCTTCGATGCACTGCCGCTGGCGGACAAATCGATAATCCTGCAAACCATTCGCAGCGAGGAATTTGCCCCCGTAAAGAATGCTACCGGCGACGACAGCCCGGAAGTTACCCGCAGGATGATGGTCGATCGATCGGCTGCATGGCTTAAGGCCGCCGGTATCGAAGTGCCGACAAAGGCCGACGGCTCACCGGATTGCGTCATCGAGATCGCCCCCGGTTTCGCCATTTGTGCCGGCGACGTCAAAGCCAAAGCAGACCAGATCGCGCCGATCAAATCGGGCGAGACGGTCTATCTCGAATAGGCCGGAATTCAATACCGGGAAATATCGTGTCCATAGCGACGGGATTGTAATCTTCCAATGTTAGCCAATACAATGGGAGATTTCACTTCTTGCCGTCGTTCAAAAGCTCGGCGATCTTTGCTTCAATGTCTACTGATTCCGGATGGCCTCTCCAAATGATCGAACCACTCCGATCGATAAGCAAAGCACTGGGTGTTGAAGAAATGCCATATGCAGTCGCCGGTTTGGATTTGTGCCCTGGTTCGCCTTCATGGCACCATAAATGACGCACAGTCTGCAAGCCCTGGTTCTGTACGAAATTGACCAATGTATCTTTCCTGTCATCTATGCTCACGGCAAACAAGGCAACCTTTCCGTCCCAGGCATTATTCCTGGTGCGTTGTAATTTGCAAAGATCTTCCAAAGGTCTCATGCAGGGCCCACACCAAGTGGCCCAGAACTCGATGAAGATTATCTGCCCTCTGTAATCCTCCAGTTGAACATTCTCTCCGGTAAAAACATCTAATAATGTTATGTTCGGTGCCATGGACCCCTCTGAAGGTGCGAGTTTGTACTCAAGGCGCCTGGTTTTCTCGCCACCGAGCAACTGAATGAAATAGTGGCCAAGTCTGCCTTTTTCAATTTGCAGCAAAAAATGTGGCGCCTCTGCTCCCCCCCGAAGGCCGGTCAGTTCTATCCGCCCGTTATCGGGGATAGCCCCCTCTTGAATGAGTGCCAGGAGAAAATGCCGATCCGCATAATATAGGGTGTATGGCAGACCGGCCACAGACTTGTCATTGGCCCATGACATTATGACGGTAGCATCATAATCACCCTTGTACGCATTTTCGTCATAGGGGATATACTCGAAGACCATCTTTTCGGTCTGGCCAGGGCTCAATGATATCTTCTTATAGTCATGGAAGTAGGCTGGATGAATTTGGCCTTGAACCCATGGAGCCGACTTCTCACCAGGTCCGGTCTCACACCTAACCATGTACTGACCTGGAGCGAGATATTCCGGTGCCATGTGAAGATAAGGTGTGTCCGTTCGTATAATGGTGACGGGCCGAAATGTATTATCTGTTTCAGGAACTTGTTGGCCAACGGTGATTTTACAGGCTCCATACGGCAATTCCGCGGCGATATCCTCGGCAAGACCAAACACAACCTCAAGAGTTGTCGGCTCTGGCAGTTCGATCTTGAGTTGGCCTCGTTTCAAATCTTCCTCGCTAAACGGCCCCGCCCGAAAGGCACGAAGGAAACCAGGATGTTCAATCAGTATGAAGATGTCGGGGGATTGTTCAGAAACGTTAAATACGAAGTGTCCGGGCCCTTTTTTCGTTATAGCCGTCAAGTTGAAATCGATACGATGACGGTATTCGCCATTGTAAGTTTGTTTGCCTAACCAGGCTCGGCTTTCGTACTCTCGGAATACAACCGTTGGGATCAGCGATTCCGGGATGGCTCTTGTGTCCGCGGTCTCTAAAACGAGATGAATACCAAGCCCTTTTTTTAGCCTGATTTCTTCTCGGATATTTCCTTCCGGACGATCAAGTTTAAGTATATGTGGGGCATAACCACACGCCCTAACAATGACGTGGGTCACCTGGTCGGTCTCTATGAAATCATACGGCGGTTCATTCGGGCGAAACGATACAGCGCCATTGCTTCCCTGCCTCCACGAAGACTTGCCCGATTTATGCGTAAAAAGGGCCGCTTCAAATTCCGGAACAGACTTGCCGTCAGAATCGGCGACCTTCAGGTCAACAGTAACGTTATTGTAGGCCGATACAGCCGGAGCAGTCCCAGCCAACAGAACCAGAATCTGCAAGAACAGAGCACATATAATTTGGTGCTTCTTATTTAATACTTTGCTAAGCACTCTTATCCCTTTCCACGCTCCTATCATACCGGAATCCTGGTCCGATTGCAAACATCTCAAATCTCTCCGGGTTTCACTGGCAAGACATATTAAATGATCAGCATTGCGTCGCCGTAGGAGTAGAATCTGTACCGCTGCTCTACTGCGTGTCGGTAGGCGGCCAGGGTATTATCGAGCCCGGCGAGGGCGGCTACCAGGGCCAGCAGGGTTGATTTTGGCAGGTGAAAGTTTGTTACCATCGCGTCGACGATCCCGAATTTATATCCCGGCTGAATGAAAAGGTTCGTCGCTCCTTCGGTTGGCTCTACTCTGCCGGCGTTTGCGACCGATTCCAGTGTTCGCACCGAGGTGGAACCTACGGCGATTATCCTTGAGCCGGCGTCTTTGCAATTATTGATGATGTCGGCATCTTTGGCTGAGAGGCTGAATCGCTCGGCCTCCATCTGATGGTCGCCCAGGTTTTCGGCGGTTACGGGCCTGAATGTCCCCGCCCCGACATGCAGAGTTACCCATGCCAGATCCACGTCGCTTGCCTGCAAATCTGTCAGCAGTTCGCCGGTAAAGTGCAGCCCAGCTGTCGGCGCCGCGACCGCACCGCTTTGCCGGGCGTAAACGGTCTGATAGCGATCAAGGTCCGCTTGGGTAAGGCCTCTCTGGTCCTGACGCTTGATATAAGGCGGCAGCGGCGCAAAACCGATCTCAGCAAGGATCTGCTCGCTCGTCTCGGATGTGTCGATTTGCAGCAGCCAGCGACCCGGTCCGATTATCCTGGCGGCCTTTGCCTCGATGCGGTCTTTGCCGTGGCGGTCGCAGAGGATTATGGTTTGGCCTTCCTTGATCCGGCGGGCGTTTTTGAGCATGACTTGCCAGCATCCGGGGCTTGTTTCCTCCAGAAAGAGCCCTTCCAGCCGGGCCCCGGTCTCCCTGCGGGCGAAGAATTTAGCTGGGACCACCTTGGTGTTATTTAGCACCAGGCAATCGCCGGGGCGGAAATATTCGGCGATATCGGCAAAGCTCCTGTCGCTGAGGTCGCCGCTGGGGCGGTCCATTACCAGCAGCCGGGACCCGCTCCGGGAAGGGGCCGGCTCTTGCGCGATCAGCTCGGCAGGCAAATCGTAATTGAGGTCCTCGGTCTTCATGGCCCAAGGGTATCAAAAAGGGCGCCAATTGTAAATCCAAATCGCACCGTCCAGCCTGGATTATTTGTCGAAACGAACTACGGGTTTTCCCCTAAATAATTAGGTGAAATTAACTACTGATTTCTATTAAATTGCCAATTTTGCTGTTGAGATCAACTTAAAGTTAACTAATTGCCAGCGGTGTCCGATACAAGGAACTGGTCATAAAATTGACATTATTCGTGTTGGAGGATGACACAGACGTTGCTTACAAAATCGTTTGAAAAGATAGCTTTATCGGTTGGGACCCTGAGCAAATCGCAGGTCAAAAGACACCTCTTAAATTTTCACGGCGGGACCAAACTCGATTTTACCGAATCATATCTCGATAACCTCAGCCTCGACAAACTAAGGCACATACTCCTGGCGGCACTGGAGACCAGGGCAAGACGGTAGGCTAGCCGAAAAGATTCGTTGCGGGGGGTGCCAAGGGGAGGACGGCGGCAAATGTGGTTATCGGTTTGTACCTAATTCTGCCCCGAAGGGGCTGTTAAGTTCAGCCCAGGGTCAGCGAAGCGCCACCCTGGGATAGCAACATCCCGCCTTCCAAGATACCCTGAAAGGGTTAGATAAAATCCGCTCAATATGCAATGCTATCTGCATCAGGCACGAGAATAAAGCCCAATGTGTATCATAGTACAATAAACAACCACGCCCCAGCTGGCTCGTGACCGGCATTTTTAGTCCAAAAACCTCAACAGCAGGCTGTAAACGCAAAAAAGGCCAGCATCGCGTAATACCGGCCTTGCTGAGACAATATTGAATACTTAAAATATCATAGGTTATGATATCGCCTCAGGTCCTGCAAAAGGTTATTAGAAGAAAAAGAGCACTTACTTCAACATAGATTATACTGCATACATCGGATTTTGCAAGGGTTTTTCTGGAGTTTTTTCAAAAAAACTCAAAATTTTTTCACACCAAGGCCATTTCAAAGCCAAAATCGCCCCAAATCGCCATTTTCAGCCGAAAAACAAAGGTAGAGGGAGGGGGCTTTTCCACAGGATATCTGCATTTATTGAGGATATGGGAAGGGAGTTTTTCCTCTTGATAACAGTATTTATTGAGGATATGGGCGAGGAGTTTGGCTCAGGAGATTCTTTTGTGGTTGTGTTGGGAAAATACCTTGCAGGGACAGAAACTCGCCTTTAGAATGCGGGTTTATCTGAAACGGAGAGTCGAGAGTGCTTGTGAAATGCTGATTAACTTACGGACAGGGAGGCTGGCATGTTAGCGAGGTTGCATAGTGTTACGTTGGAGGGGATCGAGGGGATTATTTGCGAGGTGGAGGTTGATGTTTCTCGCGGCGGTTGGGATAAGCCGCTGATCGTCGGTCTGCCGGATACGGCGGTCAAGGAGAGCATCGAGCGGGTGCGGAGCGCGATCGTCAATTCCGGGTTTAAGTACCCTGACACCCAGTCGTTAGTCAATCTCGCCCCAGCCGACGTTAAGAAGGCCGGTCCCGCGTTTGACCTGCCCATCGCCCTTGGTACTCTGTGCAGGACGGGCGGTTTCCCGAGCGAGGCGCTCAAACGTTACGTCATCGTCGGCGAGCTTGCCCTCGACGGTCGCGTCCGCCCGGTAAACGGCGTGTTGAGCATGGCTATGACCGCTGTGGAGAACGGCTTTTCGAGGATCATCGTTCCGCTGGAAAATACGGATGAGGCGGCGGTTGTCAGCGATATTGAGGTCTTTGGCGTCGCTTCCCTTGCCCAGGCGGTGGGGTTGTTGCGGGGCGACCTCGAGCTGGAGCCGACCAGTATCGATGTCGACAAGATATTCAATGTCTCAGCCAAATACGAGATGGATTTTTCCGACGTTAAGGGTCAGGAGTCCGTAAAGCGGGCTGTGACGATAGCCGCCGCTGGTGCGCACAATATGATGATGATCGGTCCGCCCGGTGCCGGCAAGACGATGATCTCGCAGAGAATTGCCACGATCCTGCCGCCCTTGACGCTCGAAGAGTCCCTTGAGACGACCCGCGTCTATTCGTCGGTGGGGTTGCTGAAAAAAGGAAATGCCCTTATCGCGACCAGGCCGGTACGGACCCCGCACCACACCGCCAGCGGTCCGGCCCTGATCGGGGGCGGCAGTAATCCCCGTCCCGGCGAGCTTAGCCTTGCCAATCACGGCATCCTGTTCCTCGACGAGTTTGCGGAGTTTCCGCGGAATGTCCTTGAGATGATCCGCCAGCCGCTCGAAGAGTCCAGCGTTACCATCTCGCGAGCCAAGGGTACGGTCACCTTCCCAGCCCAGTTCATGATGGTTGCGGCGATGAATCCGTGCCCGTGCGGTTATTTTGGCTCCGGCCAGCGTCGGTGCAAGTGCTCGCCGAAGCAGATCGAGCGATACGTTTCAAAGGTATCCGGCCCGCTGCTCGACCGTATCGACATTCACATCGACGTACCCGCCGTGAGTTTTCGCAAGCTGAGGGCCAAATCCGGCGATTCCGAATCCGCCCGGATAAGACAGCAGGTAGTCTCGGCCCGCAGGATGCAGATTGAGCGGTTCGGCAACGGCAAGATCACTACAAATGCCACAATGACGCATAAGCAGGTCGAGAAATTTTGCGGTCTGGACGAATCGTCCGAGCAGTTGCTCAAGCAGGCGATGGTCGAGTTTGCCCTGAGCGCCCGTGCCCATGACAAGATATGCAAGGTCGCGCGCACGATCGCGGACCTTGACGGCTGTGAGACAATCAAGGCTGAATATATCGCCGAGGCCATCAGCTATCGCAAGCTCGACAGGAAATTTTAGCCCAGCAGGAAGTTTTCGTCGATTTTCGCCGTAAATGGGGTGATGGGCCACTTTTTTTCACATTTCAACGGCACGGATCCTTTATTTTTCACATTTCAGGGCGCAGATCCCTTCTGTCAGATAATAGCTTAGCCGGAGGCATTGGCAGGCGGGATTTGGCCCTGACGTCTCGGCGCCCTCCTTGATCCATAGCATGGCAGTGCGTTGGTGGGCTTAAGGTTCGACCGAAAAGGGCTGTTTTTGAGGCCGTTTCGAGCTTTTTCCCACCTGATCAGAAGTGCATGGCTTGGCGGATTTTGGTTATATTCGTTTGCAAATCTGCCGAAAATCATACTATCCAGCGGCGATGGGCCGTCTGGTAAACGTAAGGGCCGATGGCAGGCCATAGCGATATGCCTGCACCGGAAACAGTAAACCAAATTGTTGTGAGATTGACGAAGGCGTGAAGAGATGAGCAAAAACGATTTTAGCGTGATAAGAACCAATGGGCCTTTACCGGATCCGTGCGGAATAAATCTTGAAGGCATGATCGAGGAGTTATGGCCGGCTTATATCGATTCGGTGGGCAGTCTGCTAAGTGGGCTTGAATCCGCGGCGCTGTCGTTCGAACAGGGCAGCAACACCGAGGAAAATGGCAGGATAATTCGCCGGATCCTCCATTCGCTCAAGGGTGAAGCGGGGATGTGCGGCGTGATGGATGTACACGTGCTCTGCCATGAGGCGGAATTTGGTTTTGAGGATCTGTCCGGTCCTGAGGCCGCGGACATGGTGCTGAAGGTCAAGGACTGGATCGCTGCTGCGGTTGATCATGTCTCAAGGCAAGATTTCTCGTCCGCTGCCCAGTCGAATGACACGCAGGACGAATCTGCAAGCAGCAAGATCAAGGCCCTGATAGTCGACGACGATATCGTCTGCCGCAAACGTCTTGAGATGACATTGAGGGATTACTGCGACTGCACATTT
>DAOVVQ010000286.1 GCA_030637065.1 Planctomycetota bacterium | reverse complement strand
ATCGAGGTCATCCAGACCCGGATCACGCTATTACAGCGGGCCCTGGTCAAGATGGCCGCCAAATACGCAAATACGACAATGCCCGCCTACACCCATCTTCAGCGTGCCCAGCCGGTCTCCGCCGGTTCCTATGTCCTCAGCTTCGTCGAGCAGCTTAGTCGCGACTGGGCCAGGCTTAAGAACTGCCGCAAGCTGCTTAACGTCTCGCCGCTTGGCTCCGGTGCGGTTGCGGGCTCGACGCTGGATCTGGACCGGGCGGCGACCGCCAAGCAGTTGGGGTTTGCCGATATTACGTATAACAGCATCGACGCCGTCAGCGATCGCGATTTTTGTGCGGAGTTTATCTTCGATTGCACGCTGATCTCGGCCCATCTGTCGCGGCTGGCGGAGGACTGGATAATCTACGCCTCCAGCGAATTCGGGCTCATCACTATTGACGACAAATACTGCACATCGTCGAGTATGATGCCGCAGAAGAGGAACCCCGATGTTCTTGAGCTGGTCCGCGGGAAAACCGGGACCGTCTACGGGGCTCTTATGGCAATGCTGACTATCCTGAAGGCCCAGCCATCGACTTATAATCGCGACCTGCAGGAGGACAAGATCCACGTTTTTAATGCGGCTGACACGATTAACGCTTCGCTCGAGATAACCGCGGGGGTCGTTGCAAATACCAGCTTCAATACCGACCGCATCAAGGCCCGTCTGGATCAGGGCTTTCTGGAAGCGACCGCGCTGGCGGAGTATCTTGTCAAGAAGGGTGTCCCGTTCCGCCAGGGACACGGTATTGTCGGGGCGCTTGTGGCCCAGTGTGAAGGGCAGGGCGTAAGGCTTGCCGATCTTGAACTTGGTACGCTCCAGGCGGCTTGCGAGCGGATCGAGTCGGATGTTTATGAATGCCTTGCTGCTGAGAAAATACCGGGCCAATACGCAAGCGAAGGGGCAGCCGGTCCCGAGCAGGTGGCAAGGCAACTTGAATACTGGAAAAAGAAGCTCAAAGAACAATGACTTCGGCTGAGGACAAGATAACCGCATGGTTCGCCGCTCAGAGCACCGCTGACAGTGCCCGCTTCCCCATCGGCATAGGCGACGATATGGCCCAGGTCGCGCTTTCCGGGGGGGCATCCGTCCTTATCACCACCGATATGCTCCTTGACGGCGTACACTTCGACCTGAGCCAGATCGGCATCGAGAAAGCGGGGCGAAAGGCGATGGCTGTGAGCCTCAGCGACTGTGCAGCCATGGCTACCGTACCGATCTGCGCGGTGGTCTCCGTGGCTCTGCCAAGTGACTTTGGCTCTGCGGAGCTAAAAGAGCTTCATGCCGGGATCGTTCGCGGCGGAGAGCCCTTCGGCTGTGCGCTGGTCGGGGGCGATATAACGTCATGGCAAAACCCTTTGGCGATAAGCGTAGCGATGCTGAGCAGGCCGGGCGATACGCTGCCGGTCAGGCGAGACGGGGCAAGGCCGGGTGATGTCGTCTGCGTTACCGGCTCGTTGGGCGGCAGTATGCATGGCAGGCATCTGGACTTTACGCCGAGGGTAAATGAGGCCCTGGCCATCGCGAAGGCCGCGGGGATAAATGCCATGATCGATCTTAGCGATGGGCTCAGCACCGATCTTAATCGCATTTGCAGAATGAGTAAGGTCGGGGCCCTGATCGAGGCCGATAAGATACCGCTCTCGGACGATGCCCGAAAGAGCAAAGATCCGCTCGCGTCAGCCCTTAACGACGGCGAGGATTTCGAGCTGCTCTTTACCGTTACGGGCGAAGATTACGACCGGCTCAAGAGCAGCCCGCCCCACTCGACGCCGATCACTAAAATAGGGACAGTCACCTATTTAGAGGCAAGGCAGATCGGCGAAACAGGGCCAACCGCCAAATCAGGGGCTGTGCAGATCAGGATGGCCGACGGCAAGACCCGGGATCTGGTCGCCAGGGGTTATGACCATTTGTGACGATTGCAGCATGGTGCCCACCATCGGTTTGGGCTTTATTCTCGTGCCTGATCAAGATGACATTGCATATCGAGCAGATTTTATATAACCCTTTCAGGGTACTTTAGAAGGCGTGGTGTCTCTATCCCAGGGTGGCGCTTCGCTGCCCCTGGGCTGAACTTAACAGCCCCTTCGGGGCAGAATTGGGTACAAACCGATAAGATAGGTTACAGAACGTACCGATGACATGGGTAACAGTTTTGGCATAATATTGGCGCAAGTCAAAAATCATGGCGCTCGAAAAATCTACCCAATGCGTATCACCCCCGAAATACGCTGTTTTTCTGGTTTTTTGGTCATTTTTTTTTGTGGTGGCAATAGTATTTGCTTTTTATGCGTCTGTAACGGTACTGACTGGTCAGTTTTTTTGATGGATAGTGTTGTTATGGCTCGTATTGACCGAAAAATCCAGATTATGAAGGTTGTTGAGGGTTTGGCGACTGATCGTCGGTTCCATGAGATCACGTTGGATGAGGTTGCTGCGGCTGCGGGGGTGGGGAAAGGGACGATTTATCGCTATTTTAGCGACAAGGATGAGCTTTTTTTTCAGGTTGCGACCTCTGGTTTTGACGAACTTTGCGAGTTGCTCGAGCAGATCGTCCCAGCCGATCACGGCTTTCCGGAAAAACTTTCGACGATCTGTCAGCAGATTGGTCGTTTTTTTGCTACTCGTCGCCAGCTTTTGCAGATGATGCAGAATGAGGCGGGCAGGATATTCTGGGCCAAAGGGCGGATTCGCGAGCGGTGGATGGCCAAGCGGGAGAAGCTTTTTGCGGTTGTGGGGGAGGTATTGGATGAGGGGGTCCGGGCGAAAATCGTGCGATCTGACGTGTCAACTGAGGTTTTGGCGACTTTTCTTTTAGGAATGTTGCGTACTATGGCCCGGGACCTGTATAATGCGGATGATCCGGAGGAGCAGTACAAGCTCTTGCTGGAGTTGTTTCTCAGGGGGGCGGGGCGGTCGAATGGAGAGTTAACCGATAAGGGCGACCTGTAACGGTGGCGGTGCAGTCGAAATCAAATGAATATGACAGTTTGGTAATTGCAGGGCTATGATGCATAAGACTTTGAGAAAAAGAGGTTTTCAGGTGACATCGCGGGCGAGTGCAGCGTTTCTTTTGTTGTCGTTTCTGGTTGCGTTTGGGACCGGCTGTAAGGGCCCGACGGAGTATCGTGTGGAAGCGGACGAGGTTGTTGACGATATTGTCCGTCAAAAGCAGGAGCAACTCTTTGGCCGGACGAGCGAGTTCGGCATCGAGCGTCCGAGCGATATTCTAAGGAGGCGGCTACTGATCGAGCAGGATCTGCCGATCGCCGGAGAGGCTTCCCTTGGCACGGATGAACTTTCGCCTGTCGAGCACTGGCCGGAGGATAATTACCCTGAGAATGATTCGTCGGGGCGGATATTGCCTGGTTCGGTTGCCGGGCCGATAAGATTGTCGATGATCGAGGCCTTGCAAATAGGCGCTCGCAACAGTTTTAGCTATCAAGAGAACAAGGAAGATATTTTTCGCGAGGCTCTTGACCTGGATCTTGAGCGTAACGATTTTCGCGATATCTTTGACGGCGGGATGCAAAGCCAGATTATCAGCGACCTTAGCGGCAATCGCGCTGAGACCGGTGTCAGGAACTCGGGTGATATCAGTTGGAGCAGACAGCTTGAAAGCGGTGCGGCACTGAGCGCCGGGCTGGCGGTCGATCTGGTGAATCTTCTGACTATGGGTGGCGCGTCGTCGATGGGTCTTAAGGGCGATGCGACGGTTTCTATCCCACTGATGCGCGGTTCGGGGCGGCACATTGTCACAGAAAATCTGACCCAGGCCGAGCGTAATGTCGTATATTCGATGTATACGTTCGAGCGTTTTAAGAAGACGTTTGCCGTTGGCATTGCTACGGACTATCTGGGTGTGCTCAATCGACTTGATTCGGTTAAGAATAACGAGGAAAACTATCGTCGTCTGATAGCTTCGGCTCGTCGTTCCCGCAGGCTTGCCGATGCGGGTTCGCTGACGGTGTTACAGGTGGATCAGGCGGTTCAGAGCGAATTGGGAGCCCGGAATCGTTGGATTATTGCGATCAAGAGTTATAATGAGCGGTTGGATTCGTTTAAGATTTCGTTGGGTTTGCCGCCGGATGCCATGATCGAACTTGATCGTGAGGATCTCGAGGAGTTGGTCGGGGCTACGGTGGATGCCATGGTTGGCAGCGACGAGGCGGAAGAACTGGAAGACGAGCCGAATATTCCTCCCGCTGACGCGCCTATAGTGCTGGTTGAGCCGGGCTATGAAGATGCCGGGCCGTTAGAGATTGACGAGTTGCTGGCGCTTGGCCTCGGGCTGGATAATCGTGTGGACCTGCGTGTGATCGAAGGAAGAGTTTACGACGCCCAGAGAAAGGTAGTGGTTGCCGCCGACAGGCTTGGTGCAGAATTAACGTTATTGGGAAATGCCGATGTCGGTGCTTCGCGCAGGGTTGGCAGTGCAACATCCGACGATGCGAAGATTCGCACGGACAAGGGCGTGTATTCGGGTCTGCTTATGCTGGATTTGCCTTTTGAGAGGACGCAAGAGCGTAATTTATACCGCGACAGCCTGATCAAGCTGGAAGAATCGGTGCGGGGCGTTCAGCAGTTCGAGGACCAGATAAAATTAGCGATCCGCAACGAGCTTCGCGACCTGCAGGAATCGCGTGAGAGTATTCAGATCCAGGCCAAATCGGTGCAGGTCGCTGAAAAGCGAGTCAAGAGCGCCAATATGTATCTTGAGGCGGGCCGGGCGGAGATCCGT
>DAOVVQ010000309.1 GCA_030637065.1 Planctomycetota bacterium | reverse complement strand
ATACATGCTGTGGCGGCTGTTTTGAGTATGCAGGCTTGATCTGTGGCAGCCGAGAGGGGTAATGGCAGGAAAAATTGTTCGTGTCTGAGATTGGAAAGGGTTATTTGATGATGAATCGTAGAGAGTTTTTGCGGGTTGCTTTGGTTGGTGGTGTTGCTGCGAATTTTGCCCGGTTGGCTGGGGCTAAGCGGGGTAAGAAGCGGCCTAATGTTGTTTTGATCATGGGGGATGATATTGGTTTTGCCGATATTGGTTGTTTCGGTTCGGAGATCGACACGCCTAACCTTGACCGGATCGGGATGGGCGGGATGCGTTTTTCGCAGTTTTATAATATGGCCAAGTGCAATCCGACTCGGTCGTCGATGCTGACGGGTACGTTTATCGGCGGCGAGAACTGCCGGTCGCTCGGCCAGCTTATGAGAGAATCGGGTTATACCACGCTTTATTCAGGTAAGGAGCATTTCGATCCTTGGGTTCCGGACAGGTGCAAGGCGATGAACAGCTTTGACGAGTCCTTTTGCCATTATGGCGGGGCTGGGCCGTTCTTTGCGTATAATGCGATCGAATTTCATCGTAACGAGCGCAAGCTGGAGTTCGAGGAGATCGAGAATTCTTCGGAGCCTTATTACAAGACCAATGTGATCACCGATTATGCGCTGCGGTTCCTTGACGGGGCCGAGGGCAGCGACAAGCCGTTCTTCCTTTACATACCTTACGAGTCGGCCCATTATCCGCTGCACGCGCTGCCGGAGGATATTGCGAAGTTTCGCGGCAGGTACAGGGAGGGGTGGGATGTGCTTCGCGAAAGGCGGTTTGCGAAACAGAAGCGGCTTGGGTTCTTTGGCGACGATACGAAGCTTAGTGGGTCTATGGGTTTGAAGGACGCTTCGGATGAAGCCTGGAGGGACAAGGCTGTTGCGGATGCGGAATTAAAGAAGAATCCGACTGTGTATCTGCCGTGGGATTCGTTCAGTGCAGAGATGAAGGACAAGCTTGACCTTGAGATGGCGGTGTTCGCAGCCATGGTTCACTGTCTGGACCGCAATGTCGGGCGTGTTTTGGATAAGCTCGAGCGAATGGGTGAGTTGGATAATACGCTTATCATGTTCCTTTCGGATAACGGATCGTGTCCGTTTGATCGGAATCAGAGCGATATACCGCCGGGCGGGCCAAAGTCGTACCGGACGATCTCCAGTGCGTGGGCCAATGTGGGCAATACGCCGTTTCGGTATTTCAAGCAGAATGGTCATCAGGGCGGGGCGATAACGCATTTCATGGCGAGTTGGCCGGATGTTATAAAGCCCGGGACTATCTGCCGCCAGACGGGGCATCTTGTCGATATTATGCCGACTATGCTCGAGTTGGCTGGGGCGAAGTATCCTGAGAGAGCTGATGGCGAGGCGACGCCCAGGCTCGACGGGATGAGTCTTGTGCCGCTGTTTAAGGGCAAAACGAGGCCGGATCATAAGCTGCTGGTTTCCGGCTGGGGCGAGTCGAAGCGGATGCTCCGCCGGGGCGACTTTAAGGCCGTTACGGTCGGCGGCGGGCCGTGGGAGCTTTATGATATGCGATACGACCAGACGGAGCTAAATGACCTGTCTCAGCGGATGCCCGAGAAGCTAAAAGAGCTGCTGAATGCCTATGAGAGGTGGCGGGCCGAGCGTCCGTATCTGCCTCAAACGCAGGGCGGCAAGGTCAAGGATAAGAGCGTCCAGAATTAAAGGTACCCGGTACATTTAATTCTCGCCTCTACCAATCAGGAGTCAAACCTCGCTCCTGATCTTCCAGTCGCGCCCGGGAGCGAGTACCGTAAATGAGACGGCTATCGCCGGCAATATCAACTCTACGACGCAGATCAAGTTCTATATGTACGAGACGGGTGACGATGCGGATGTCGAGTGGTATGTCATCGACTTCGGCTACGGCTCGGCCCAGCGAGGTATGCTCGATAAAACTTCGTATACCGATTCGTCGTGGGGCCGCGCGGACGTGACGCTGTCGCCTTCGGTCTATACGAAAAGGATGACAATGTTCTTCCACAGCCTGACCTTTTTTGCTGGTCGCCGCCGCCTTCTTTCCGCTCGCACCCCTTTACAAATACCAATAATCACCCCAAAAAACCCGTAGGATGGGTAACTTGTTACCCATGCTGCCCGAATGCGCCATCCTATTTATAAAGCACATCATGAAGTTTCTTCAATTTTTTGGGTGCTATCTTTATTACGTCCCTGTCGTATGTCATCAGGCCGTTTACTTCGCCCTCTACGTCGGTTGTTTGTGTGTATACGGCTGCGGAGAGGCCCTTTTTCTTCATCTCGACGATCTGGTCGAATTTGTGGATGTAATTCTTGAGCAGCTCATCGGCGGAGTGGTACGTCTGGTAGCCCCAGTTGCGCATCCCGGTATTCCACTGATGCCCCTTGACCGGATAGCCGATCCCGCCGTATTCACCTAAGACCGTAGCCTGACCCCTCTGCATCTGGGGCACAGTAACCTCCTGCTGATAGCTGTGGATATCATACACATCGCCGCAGGGCCGAAGCTCCCACCCGCTGATCGCATTGACCAGCCGCGACGGGTCGTAAGCCTTAACCGCATCGCTTATCCTGCAAGTATCGTACTGCCCCCAGCCCTCGTTAAACGGAACCCACATCACAATACTCGGCGCGTTCCCGCGAAGGTCCATCATCCGCCGAAGCTCCCACTCGAACTGAGCGGTATCCTCCGTCCGCCGCATAAGATCGTCGCCGCCCTTCTTAACATGCTGAACATGATCGGGCCTCTCGCTGCCTTCCCTGGGAATAACCACCATCCCCGACGGCATATCCTGCCAGACCATGATCCCGATCTTATCGCACCAGTAGTACCACCGGTCCGGCTCGACCTTGATATGCTTGCGGATCATATTAAAACCCATATCCTTCGTAACTTGGATATCATACTTCATCGCCTCATCCGAAGGCGGCGTATGCAGCCCATCCGGCCACCACCCCTGATCGAGCGGACCGTAATGGAACAGCTCCTTGTCATTTAAGTGCAGCACCTTACCGTAAGGCCCCTTTCCAAGACTGATCTTACGCATACCAAAATAACTCGTAAGCTCGTCGAGCGTCTCTCTCTCGCTCCCAGCCTTAAACAGCCTCAACTTCAGATCATACAAAAACGGCTCATCCGGCGACCACAATATCGGATCGTCAAAATCGATACTAACCGAATTATCCGCCCGAACCTTAGCCGAGGTAACCTTCCTGCCGTCTTCAAGGATAGTAACTTCCACAACATACTCAACCTGCGTCGGAGCAAACAACATCGGCGTAACCGTAACACTATCGCTGTCGATATCCGGAACGATCTTCACTTCCCTGATCGCCGCGACCTTTGAAACAGGCTCGAGCCAGACCGTCTGCCATATCCCGCTCACCGGCGTATACCATATCCCCTGCTGAGATAGCTGCTGCTTGCCGCGGGCCTGAGTGCCAAGGCTGGAAGGGTCGATAACGCTGACAACGATCTCATGCCTCGCAACGCCATCGAGATAATCGGTAATATCAAAACTGAACCGGTCATAAGCCCCCTTATGCGCCCCGACAAAACCGCCGTTAACCCACACAGCCGCCTCAAAATCCACCGCCTCGAAATTCAATATCACCCGCTTATCAGACCACGAGCCGGGAACCTTAAACGTCCGCCGATACCATATCCGATCGTCCGGCGTCACATCCTTACCAACGCCCGAAAGTGCCGACTCAACACAAAACGGAACAAGTATCTCGCCCTCATAAGCCGAAGGCTTAGCCGACGTCTTCCCCAGCAGCGCATAATCCCAAAGCCCGTTGAGACTAAGCCAATCCGCCCGAACAAGCTGCGGCCGCGGATACTCCCGCCAGACATTATCAGGCCCGACATCCTCCGCCCACCGGCTCATAATAGACCGCTTGGCCGGCTGCCACGCGCCAAAAACCAAAGAACCGCTAACCACCAAAACCAAAGCAACAAGACAAAATATCTTCTTCATTTCCAACACTCCCGAAAAAAGCCAACATCAACAATAGTTTACAAGCCTGATTATCCGCATTCTACCCGCTTTACACGGCATTTGCACTCTCATTCGCGAAGAGCCCGCCGGAACCGCTCAGCCACCTCAGGATAAGCCCTGTCGCTGTCGCCGACCTCTCTTTTAAGCTCCACAAGCTGCTCCTTAAGCTCCCTGACCACCCCGGCATATTCCGGCTGACCGTACACGTTCCGCTGTT
>DAOVVQ010000108.1 GCA_030637065.1 Planctomycetota bacterium | reverse complement strand
GGTGCTTTTTTAATTCTATTTGGAGGCTTATACGTTTTGTTCAGCCAATTGCAAAGACGGTCGCGGAATGGCCTCGCCGTCTTGTGCAATGGTCATTGTTTGCCGCTGGCGCCTTGATGCCGTTCGTAGTAATCTGCCTGCTCTATTGGGTGGGGGGGCATTTTGATAAGTTCTGGTTTTGGGTTTTCGTATATCCCATGGAATACGCAGCTTCAAGACCTTCTGTGGGATCCTTGCCTGTTTTTGTAAGTCGGCTGAGCCGGATTATAGAGGTCTCAGCTTTGCTCTGGGTATTGGCCGGTTTCGGTTTGATCTCGATCCTGTGGGACAGGAAAATAAGACCGAATGCGTTGTTTGTTGGCATATTCCTGTTATTATCGTTGGTTTCAGTGTGTCTTGGCGGCTCTTTTTTCCCACACTATTTCATCCTCATGCTTCCGGCGGTAGCCTTATTAGTGGGAACCGGCGCCTGTTCGATCTCGCATCTGCTTGGCAGGATCAGCCCCGCTTTTTTTGCAACATTGGTGCCCTTTTTTCTTGTTATCATTGGCGTAAGCCACTGCCTCTACATACAAGGCGAGGTTTTATATAAGACAAGCATGGAAAAGGTGTCACGAAAAGTGTATCGGATGAACCCCTTTCCCGAATCGTTGGCGGTTTCAGAATACATCAAAGCTCACACCTCTGAAAACGATCGCATATTTATATTTGGCTCGGAACCGCAAATGTTTTTTTATTCACATCGGAAATCTGCTACAAAATATATAAATATCGGCCTGATAGAGTTTTCGAGCAAGCACAGTGTGCAGATGCAGGAGGAGATCATACGCGATATTGACTCTGCCAATCCGGCCTTGCTCGTTTTTGTAGATACACCTCGCACAATTTTGTTTAAATCAGCCCCATACAAAATTTTTTATGACTGGCTGAAAGACTATACGCAACACTATCGGCTGGTGGGAATCGTAGATATCTTTCGGAACAGCCCAACAGTATATCGTTGGGACGATGCTGCCACCGGACAGCACCCGGAGTCAGAAATATCGATCACTGTCTTTAGTAAGGATTGAAGGTCTGTCGGCAGCAAGGGGCATATTCCGTGATAGCCGGCTGATGCTGGCAACCGTCGGGAAATCTGAGTCTCAGGCGCCGATCTGGGTACGTAAAAGAAATGACAATTTGCTGCTAAATTCATGTTTTTTGATACTTTTCTGGACGATAAATGCTGGAGACACGTGTTCCTGATGATAATGAGGGTCGTTTTCTATGAATGATAGTCAACACAGATCGCATGTAGTGGTGATTGGCGCCGGGTTCACCGGCCTGACTGCGGCATATGAGATTAGCAGGCAGGGTATTGGCGTTACTGTGGTCGAGAAGGATGATGCAGTCGGCGGCCTGGCGAAGAGTTTTTCCATTGAGGGGCAACAACTGGAAAGATTCTATCATCACTGGTTCAACAATGACGAGTACGCAATTCAACTAATCAAAGACCTCGGGTTGGACAGCAATATCGAGTATAACTCAACAAGGACCGGGATATACATGGACAATGAGTTTTTCAAATTATCTACGCCATTCGATGTCCTTCGTTTCAAGCCCCTGTCTCTTGTGAATCGCTTTCGTTTGGGATTGCTGGTCTTAAGAGCCCGCCGGGTCAAAGACTGGAGACCGCTGGAGTCCATGACGGCTAAGCAATGGCTACTGAAGTTGTGTGGCTCTGAGGTCTACCACGTAGTGTGGGAACCCCTCCTGCGGGGCAAATTCGGTCTTTTCGCTTCGGAAATATCAGCCGTTTGGTTCTGGAATAAACTGGTGCTGCGCGGCGGAAGCCGCAACAAGATGGGAAAAGAAACGCTGGTTTATTATCGCGGCAGTTTCGCGACTCTCGCCGATAGACTTACAGAAGAGATTGAGTCTGCCGGCGGCTGCGTCAGGACCGACACGCCTGCAGAGAGACTGATCATACAGGATGGCCGCGTAAAAGGTGTCCAAACACCTGATGGGACGATTGATGCGCAAGCGGTCATCGCGACCCCGGCCCTGCCGATAATTGCGGATTTGATAGACGGTAACGGCCCAAGCGGTTATATCGATGAACTCAGAAAAATCGAATACCTGGCCAATGTCTGTTTGGTGCTGGAACTGCGGCACAATCTCTCGGACATTTACTGGCTGAACGTAAACGACCCCGAATTCCCCTTTATCGGGGTAATTGAACATACCAATTTCCAACCCACCGCGACCTGTGGAGACCGGCATGTAATTTACCTGTCACAGTACCTTCCTGTGACAGCCGAACTGTACGGCATGAACAATGAACAGGTATTTGAGTTCGCAGTATCACACATAAAACGGCTATTTCCAAAATTCGAGCGATCATGGGTTTATCGCTATCATGTTTGGAAAACCCGCTACGCACAACCGATCGTCGTACGCCATTATGGCAGTCTTATCCCGTCGAGTGAATCGCCAATAAAGGGATTGTACATTGCAACTATGGCACAGATATACCCGGAGGACCGCGGCACCAATTATGCAGTGCGACAGGGACGAAACATCGGAGAAATGATGGCAACGAAAATCATCAATGGCGAGCTTTAGCGATACACTGGTCACATATTTGAAAGTATAACAATGGCAAAAAATATCCCCCCAGGCAATTATAACAGGGCATATCTCCTGAGCAATTCCGTTGAAGGTTACCATGAATTCAAAGATGGAACCTTAAGTCATACCAAACTGAAATTGTTTGAGATGCTGGAAATTGAAAAGAATATCACCTGCCTCGAGGTGGGTGTCGGTAGGGGGGAATTCCTGCGTCACTGTGCAAAGATGGGCGCCAAAATGACAGGAATCGATTATTCTGAAGATGCAATTAGCATCGCCAGGGAAACCATGCACGATTTCCCCGAAGCCGAAATTATGGTTGCAGATGCCAGGAACCTTCCTTTCGAGTCGGACTCTTTTGACCGTGTCTTTGCAGGAGATGTTATTGAGCATCTTTCTTACGAAGATGGGATCCTCATGTTAAGAGAGACGTACAGGGTTTTGAGGCCGGGTGGCTTTATGTTGATTCACACAGCCCCGAACACCGTCTTTACAAAAAAAATCTACCCTTTGGCAAGATGTGTGCTGAGGTTGATAAGTAAAGAGGCAGTAGAATCCGTTGACCAGCACTTAGAAGTGGGAGGCGAATTCCACGTCCACGAATACAACCTGTTTTCGCTGAAGAAAGCTGCAAAACAAGCTGACTTGGAACACGCAAATATATGGATAGACAGCGATATTCTTCGATCAGGCAAACACAAACTGACACAGGCTTTGAGCGGGAATCCGCTGATAAGGTTTATAGGCTTCTGCGGCAAATGTGCCGTGGTTCGGTTCTTGCTGGGAAACGATTTCTATTTAAAATGTTCAAAAGAAAAGGTGCTTTGATGTCTTAGCCGGGTCTCAGCAGGTCGAGACCGGCATATGATTTCCTATCCGACGATCAGTAAGCGGCATTGCAAATACCAATTGAAACCGGTCCGCAAACTGATAAACATTTAGCATGAGCAAGCTATACTGGAGCATATTGAGTGGGTTCCTTTTCCTCAATCCACGGACGAAAATCAGATGATGCAAAGAAAGTCGAACTCGCGACTCCCTCGGCGGGCATTAACCCCATCGGCCGAATGTCGGCACTCTATATCCGACTACCTCGACAAAAACCCACAACAAGACCAGCAGGACCGGAATTCGCCTTGTGTTCCTGGGGTTGCTGACCAGAGTAATCGCATGTGAGAGCATGTATGCGGAGTATATTACGAATATAAACATGAAAGGCGCTCGATATCGGGTCACTACACGGGCGGCGATACCGATCGAAGAAAGCAGGATCAGGCAGGTTACGCTGAAGATCTTAAATTGGTTGCTGTCAGCCAGGCAGATACCCACAAGGCCGGTCGCCACCACAAACAGATAAGAACCCAGAATAAGATAGGCATACGGCCAGGGTCTTGCAAGGCCATAGCTCCATCCCTCATTCACCTTGAAGTAGGAAAGCACTCTTGTACTGATAAACGATCTCGGTGCCCAGAGCCGCCCGAACTGGTGCTGCATCCTCTCTAAAGTCTTAGAAAGGCTTCTTTCTTTCAGAGATGTTACGATTTTGCTTACAGTCTCCTCCCGAGTATCGATCGAATACTTGTAATCCGGATCGGCCTTGGTCGCCAGATAGAAATTCAGAATTATAGCGTCATTAAGCACTATTACACTCCTGGTCATGCAGGAAACCGTCACCGAATAAATCACTGCCGGGGCCAGAAACAGGAGGCAACAGATTGATATTTTTTTGATTTTTTTGGGGATCTTCAAGAAGAGCACGCCCACCATAATCGCCCCAAAGGCAATGACGGCAAACTCCTTGGTCAGCAACGCCAATCCTGCAACCACCGAACAGAGCAGCAAATACCCGGTCCTTTGTGTGTTCTGCGTGTAACACACATACAAATAAACGGACAGCAAAAGCAGCACGCCAAATAACGTTTCAGACCACAGGCTGTGCGAGAAACCTATATGGGTGGGAAAAAAAGCGTACATCAATCCGGCAATCAGCCCTGTACGCCGGTCAAACACTCTCGCCGCCAACATATATATCAACAGTGGTGCCAATGCCGCGATCAGTACGTTCAGCGTTCTGCCTGCGATCGGATGGTCATAAATGGCTGTCGGTATCGCCAGCAAATAACCCCACAAAGGAGGACGCATAACCGCAGAAGCAATTTTGCCGCTGGCAAGCAACTTCGGTACGGACCAGTAATATGTCTCATCCCCAGCCGTCTGAAGATCCGCAACGAATGGAAGGGTTATAGCCCTGACAATAAGCGATGTAAAAAAAACGATTAACATGTCCCTTTTGGAATGCTTAAGGCCGGACCCGGGATCAGGCGGCAAATCCGAACAGTCGCATGTCGCAGCCTGCAAATTGGCCTTATAACGCGCCAGCCACACGCCGGCGATCAGCACCAGGGGATAGACAACACCAAAAAGAATCCATGTATCATAGAACAATCCGTCTGCGGTGTCATAATATGCCTCCACAGGCTTCTTGTATTGATACTTGATCAAATTGTTCAAAACATCCAGCGATTTGCCATAGTACATGGCCTTAATTAGCACTTTCGCAAAGCATTCATATACCACCCAGATAGCCGCAGACGCTACAACCGTAACGGTTATATGCCTGATCAGCTTCTTATCGGTTCTCTGTAAGGATAATTGCTCGTTCATGAAACGATCTTTCAAAGCGATCACCGGGCCATTTTTTTTTACGTCAGATCGCAACGGTAAAGTAAACGGACGCCCAAAAGTAAACGGTTCCCCGCTTATCGGGCCACCCCCCCATTCTAATATAATACTCATTAGGCGTCAACTGTTTTCTGAAATGACTATCCAAACAGTCCACCATTTGCCGCCTCCGGCGATCAGGCCTGATCGCCATGGCCGGCCTGCTGCACCTTAATTGACGAACAACGCTTTTTTTAGTGCAAACAGGGGTTGTTTTTATACGCGATTTGTGGTAATGTTCTTTGTCCGAATTCAGCTTTGTGGAGTGCTATAATGCCAAAAACGCTTGTCTACAAAATACTTGAAAATCATCTTGTTAGCGGCGATCTGGTCTGCGGCGAGACTATCGGTATTCGTATCGACCAGACCCTTACCCAGGATGCCACCGGTACGACGGCCTTTCTCCTGTTCGAGTCGATGGGCTTAGGCCGGGTAAAGACGGAGCTATCGGTAAGCTATATCGACCATAACATGAGCCAGTTCGGGCCCGAAAACCACAACGACCACCTCTACCTCCAGACCGTAGCGACCAGGGCGGGAGCATGGCACTCCCGGGCTGGCAACGGGATCTGCCACCAGGTGCACCTGGAACGGTTCGGCAAACCGGCTTCGACGCTTTTGGGGTCCGATTCCCACACCCCAACCGGCGGCGGGATCGGGATGTTGGCTATCGGTGCAGGCGGAATGGACGTAGCCGTCGCCATGGGCGGAGGGGCATTCTACCTGACCTGCCCGAAGGTCATTGGCGTCAAACTCACCGGCAAACTAAGGCCCTGGGTGGCCAGCAAAGACGTCATCCTCAAGCTGCTCAGCATACTCACCACCAAGGGCAACGTCGGATGCGTCGTCGAGTACTTCGGCAACGGCGTCGCGTCCCTGTCAGTCCCCCAGCGGGCCACCATTACCAACATGGGCGCCGAATTAGGCGTTACCACCAGCATATTCCCCAGCGACAACCGAACCAAAACGTTCCTGGCCGCCCAGAAACGCGGCGACTGCTATCAGTCATTATCCGCCGACCAGGGCGCCAAATACGACCGCGTGATAGAAATGGACTTGTCCAAGATCGAGCCCATGGCAGCCTGTCCCTCCTCGCCGGACAATATCGCCACGGTCAGCGAATTGGCTGGCACCGAGATCGCCCAGATCGTCGTCGGAAGCTGCACGAACTCCAGCTACGCCGACCTGATGATGGTGGCAAAGACCCTCAAAGGCAGGCATATCGACCCCATGATCGAATTCGCGGTCGCGCCGGGCAGCAGGCAGGTCCTCAATATGATGGCCAAAAACGGGGCCCTCGCCGACATAATCGCCTCCGGGGCAAGGGTCCTGGAATCCGGCTGTGGCCCCTGCATCGGACAGGGCTTTTCGCCGGCTGATGGCGTGGTGACACTGCGAACGTTCAACCGCAACTTCCCCAGCCGGACAGGAACCGTCGGCGACCAGACTTACCTCGTCAGCCCCGAAACCGCGGTAGCATCCGCTATAATGGGCCATATCACCGACCCGACGACGCTCAAAGAGGTCATGGGAATAAAATACCCCACCATCGAGCTGCCCTCATCGTTCCTCGTTGACGACAGCATGATAGAACAGCCCCTAAGCGCAGAGGATGCTCCGAAGGCAAAGGTATTGCGCGGACCGACCATCGTCGTACCCAAAGCACCGACCGCCCTGCCCGAAAAACTCACCGGCAAGGTCCTGCTAAAATGCGGCGACAAGATAACCACCGACCACATCATGCCCGCGGGCGTTTTTCTCAAGCTAAGGTCCAACGTACCCCAATATGCAAAGGTCGTCTTTAACTGCTTCAGCGAAGAAGGCAAACCCACCTTCGCCGAGCAGGCTTTAAAGCTCAAAGCCGAAGGCCTCGCCGGTATGATCGTCGCCGGACAAAGCTACGGACAGGGCTCCAGCCGGGAACACGCCGCCCTCTGCCCGATGTACCTCGGCGTCAGGGCGGTAATCGCAAAGACCATCGAACGAATACACAAGGCCAACCTGATCAACTTCGCCATCGTGCCAATCGAGTTCGAAGACCCCGCCGATTACGACAGGATCGGCACCGATGACGATCTGGAGATCGAAAATCTCCTGCAAGCGGTCAAGAACGCCGAAACTGTCAACGTCGCAAACAAAACCACCGGAATTGACTTTACCGGCAAGCTGAAACTCTCACAACGCGACAGAGACATTCTACTCAGCGCAGGCCTGCTCAATTACACACGCGAAAAGAATAAAACCAGCACTAAGTGACCACAACAGACACGTTATTATCGTTGCTCGTACATATCCGTAAGCGGAGAAACCGTATGGGAATTCTTTAATCCCGACATCAGCGCGGACCGGAAAAGACGTGCGACAATCTACCGCATGACCAGGATAACAGACCCTGAAAATTATGCACACATTAACAAATTGCCGTAACACCCGCACACCTCGCAGGCTTGTTTTTCGCCGGATCCGCAAACGCCCTCAATACCAACGTTTGATTATCGTCACAGAAGTTGCAGGTTATTTTTGGGGAGTTAAACAAAAAAAAGGCCCTCTGCTACCACAGGGGGCCTTTTGACATTGTACTATTGTGCAAACCGACTACGCTTAAAGCGCATCGTTTATATCGTCATTGACAAGGAACGAATCCCAACTGTTCTTGGGAACCATAAGTTCGTCATGAGCCGCTGATTTCACCGGAATCAGCATTGGCCTGTACTCCTTACCGTCGACCCCTCTGCGATGACGATCATCACCGGTCAGGTCGCGGTTATAGGTAGTGTAAATATTGTCAAATTTCACGCCTACATCGGAAGTCTTGGCGTATTCACTGTGACCGTCCCCAAACATCACGTTTTGACCCTCTCGATCATGAGGCTGGGCGTTCGCAGCCAGCTTTCTCTCTCTCATAATGCCTGCTATTCTAAACCAGGCCGGCATGAGTGCCACATAATCCAGGTATGTGTCGGCATCAACCGCCGACAGGGCGACTGCCGTGAGTTTGTTGTCCATCCACGGGTTCTTGTCGGCCATCAAGGCAAACTGTGCCGACTTGTTGCCTGTCGGACGATGCTTGCTATACGGGTTGTGATAAGAAAAGCTAACGTGCATTCTCGGTCCGTGAATGCGACTTATGCCATTGTCCGGAATTTTGGGTTTAGAATCATTGTACTTGCCAAAATCATTCAGTTCCACGAGGTCATAGGAGCCAGTGCCGCCGCCATCGCCATTATTTTCGCCACCGTACGGAGTCTGATCGCTTGCCGGGCAGACAAATTGTTTCGGGTTGGTGTCGGCGAATTTCACCAGCAGATACAGACTTGCTCCTACCGTTACCTCGTTGGTAAAGATCGACTTGCTGGTATTATCCCAAGCTGTCGTGCCATCCAGCGACCAGTTGACAGTAAGCGGATCTCCACTTGCTGCATTCAGCACAGCCATGTCGTCGTTAAAGTCCTGCGAATACACCATCTGCGAGGTCCCAAGACCCTTCAGATTGGTTCCGCAGACCACACGCTGGGCAATCTTCTTGACCCTGCTAAGTGCAGGCATCAGGATCGCCAACAGCATCGCTATGATCGCCACCACGACCAACAGCTCGATTAATGTAAAACCTTTTTTTCTCATGTTTGTACCCCTTTCAGTTTCTTGAGATTTGCCTGTCCTAACCGCCTCCGGTCATACGAATGTTACGATTTTACCATAAGTGCATTCCTTCAAGGCCCCTACGCAGGGCACACTCACACACGTACGAACACGCAAATCTCTCCCGTTAATCGTCTTTTACGACCAGAGAGCAATTGTCAAATGTCTCGATCTCGCTGAATTCTGCGCAATCAAGCCTCATGTCGATCAAACAGTTGACATACGAGGCGCGCACGAAGACGCGAACCGATCTTATGAAGTGAAACTACCTTCGTTGGCGGGTTCAGTATGAAACTGAATTATTTTATAATGGCTGACAATATATGAAACACACGTATTTGGTAGAACCTGCCAGTCCTGCAGCCACTTCCTATAAATACAGTCTACAGCGCATAGGCATATCTGTCAAGAAGAAATTAAAAAAAATTTGGTTCCGCCCGAAAAAAACATCCAATCGTACCTGCCATCTATCGGGACTATGTGGAGTGTTTGCGACACAATTGTCTTGGCGTTACAAAAACAAGCAGGTCTGACTGCCAATTGTAAAAGATTGGGCGATGTGACATGTTGTCGACGGGATGCAGTTTCTGACGATTATGCCGTTTTTTGCATTGATAAAGGGATTATTTGAAGCGGTACGAACCAACAGCCGATACATTCTGTAGTTTCCGGTAAGGAGTATTTATGAATATCTTGGGAATATCTGCATTTTATCATGACAGCGCTGTTTGTCTGATCCAGGATGGCAGGATCGTATACGGGGCCCAGGAAGAGAGATTTACCCGAAAAAAACAGGACTCTTCTTTCCCTGAAAATGCGGTTGCCAGTTGTCTTGATTGGTGCGGATTGACGGCCAAGGATTTGGATATTGTGGCCTTTTACGACAAGCCGTTTGCCAAATTCGACCGAATACTCGAAACTTACCTTCAATACGCCCCTATGGGCATTCGCTCCTTTATTAAGGCTGTGCCCCTGTGGATAAAGAAAAAGCTGTGGATCAAGGACCTTATCGAGAGCAAACTTGATTTTGACGGCAAGATAATCTTTCCGGAGCACCATGGGTCTCATGCCGCGTCAGCCTTTTTTCCGTCGCCTTTTGGTGAAGCGGCCTTTTTGACCGTCGATGGTGTCGGCGAGTGGGCTACGGCGAGCTATGGTGTCGGCAAAGGCAACAATGTCCGGATATTGAGTGAGCTGCATTTTCCGCATTCGCTTGGGCTGTTGTATTCGGCGTTTACTTATTACACCGGTTTTAAGGTCAATTCCGGGGAATACAAGGTGATGGGCCTGGCCCCTTACGGCTGTGGCAGGTTCAAGGATCTTATTTTATCCGAGCTGATGGACCTCAAGGAGGACGGCTCGTTCAGGATGAATATGAAGTATTTCGATTATTGCGCCGGCCTGACCATGACCAACAGGCGATTCGATAAGCTGTTCGGAGGCCCCCGGCGAAGGCCCGAATCCCGCCTTAGTCAGCGGGACATGGACCTGGCCCGTTCGGTCCAGGAGGTAACCGAAGAGGTGATGTTGCGTATGGCCAGGCATATTCATAAGCAGACGGGTCAGAAGAATCTCTGCTTGGCTGGCGGCGTGGCCTTAAATTGCGTGGCCAACGGGCGGATCCTGCGAGAAGGGCCATTCGATAATATCTGGATTCAGCCCGCAGCCGGAGATGCCGGAGGTGCATTGGGCGCTGCGCTTTGTGGATGGCACCAGTATCTGGACAACCCGCGCACCGCCGATGGAACGAAAGACTCGCAGTACGGCTCCTATCTCGGGCCGGAATTTGACAGCGATCATATCGCCGGCTATCTGTCGGAGCACAATATTGCACACACCCGCCTCAGCGACGAGGAGATACCGGAGACAATTGCCGATTTGCTCGACGAACAGAACGTGGTCGGATGGTTTAACGGGCGGATGGAATTCGGCCCGCGGGCATTGGGCAATCGGTCCATTATTGGCGACGCACGTTCTCCGGAGATGCAGGAGACGATGAATCTGAAAATAAAGTTTCGCGAGAGCTTTCGTCCGTTTGCGCCATCGGTGCTGGCTGAGAAGGTTTCGGACTGTTTCGAGATGGGCGGTCAAAGCCCCTATATGCTGCTGGTCGCCCCGGTCCAAAAGGAAAAACGCAAAGAGGTCAGCCCGGAGCAGGACAGCCTTTTCGGTCTGGAAAAGCTCAACGTGGTGCGGTCGGATATCCCGGCTGTGACTCACGTGGACTATTCG
>DAOVVQ010000305.1 GCA_030637065.1 Planctomycetota bacterium | reverse complement strand
ACCTGCAGCAATATCCACAAAGTCGTTACCATCCGGCACAGTGCTTTGACCGATATTATTATATCCCCACCCTGCGATCGAACCGTCCCTCCTGAGCGCAAGACCATGCTCATATCTTGTCTCGATCGCCACAAAGTCATTGCCAACCGGGGGTATTGGCGATGGCATTATTCCAGAATTGTTATCATTATCTCCCCAGTAGATAATTGAGCCATCATTCCTTAGTGCATAGCTGTAGCCATATCCTCCCTTTAGATAGGACCCTTCATAGCTGGCAATGTCCATGAATTCCCCACCCTGCGGCGGTGTTGTCTGACCAAAAGCGTCATTACCCCATCCCACGAGGGAACCGTCAGCCCGCAGAGCAAGTTGATGTTCTGAATTTACCGCAACGTCAACAAAGTCGTCACCGGCCGGCAGACCGGCCTGACCGTATATATTGCTACCCCACCCAACTACAGAGCCGTCAGCCCTGAGGCCAAGACTGTGGTAATATCCCGCAGCAATCGCCACAAAATCGTTACCGTCGGGCACGCTCTCTTGACCATCTGCGACAAAACCCCAATAGACAATGGTACCATCCCTCTTGATCGCAAGACTATGAGAGTCTCCCGCATCAATCGCGACAAAGTCGTTACCGTCCGGTGTTTGTCTGTAATAGCCACCCCATTCGGCGATCGATCCGTCCGATTTGAGCGCAAGACCATGATTGCTTTTCGCCGAAACAGCTACAAAGTCGTTGCCTGGCGGCGGCGTAGCCTTGCCAAGAAAGTCGTTGCCCCATGCAGCTATAGAGCCATCGGCTTTGATCGCAAGGCTAAATTCCTCGCCCGCTGATATAGCCGTAAAACCTGTCTCTTCTGGTGGCGTAGCTTGACCGTATTCATTACTGCCCCACCCGACGATAGCTCCATCTACTGTAAGCGCCAGATAATGACCCCTGCCTGCGGCTATGGCGACAAAGTCATTACCGCCGGGCATCCCCGTAGCCGTAGTCGCCCATTGGACAAGCGAACCATCTGTCCTAATCGCAAGATTGCGATAGTAACCTGCCGCTATCGCCACAAAATCATTAGCATCCGGCGGTGTAGCCTGTCCACTTGTGTTCCGCCCCCAACCAAGGATCGAACCGTCCGCTTTAAGCGCAAGACTATGTTGGAATCCGGCAGCAATAGATACGATATCCGTAAGTTCCTCTCTCGGCGTGACCTGCCTGCCCCACATTACCATCCGCCCGGCAGGGACCCCAGCCAGTGCGCTAATATTACAGGCCCCGATGAGGGCTGCGGTGAGAAATAGCCTCCAACTCCACATTCTGGTCTCCTTGCCCCCCCCACCAAATTATATCTTATGCAACGAATTGTACCCCAAATTACCGGCTTGGTCAAGGGGAAAATAGTGGCATTTTAGCTAAATGCAAAAAAGTTGCTTTTTAGACGGGATTTACGGGATTTAGAAGCAGAATTAGAGAATTAGAGAAGCAATCCGTCTTCGCGGCGCTTCGACGCGACAGGGAAGTAGAGAATCTCTGTGAACTCTGTGTGCTCTGTGGCTAAGAAAGATTCCTGGATTCCAGCTTTCCCGGCTGCGACGCGCTTCGCCGCGGCGAGCGATGGAATGACAATGGCGCGGAAGATTCGTTTGGGATGTGTGTCAATCGGCTTCTGCGGTTTTTACTGGCTGTTGTTTTTGCAGGACGAAGCCGTCGCTTAGGAGGGATGGGAACAGTCCGACTTTACGCATTGCATCTATATAGCTTCCGTACTTGACCGGTTTGACTATGTAGGCGTGGCATCCAAGTGCCTGGCATCGCTCGATCTCCTCATCATTAGCTGTAGTGCTGAGAATTATTATCGGGAGTTCTTTGAGTTCCGAGTCCGCCCGGATCGCCCTTAGGACCTCGATCCCGTCTACACCGGGCATGCGGATATCGAGGATCAGAACATATTCGCGATGCGGATCGCGCCTTGGACCTGTGCCCTGCATGAAGAAGAAATCAAGCGTACTCCTGCCATCCGGAAACCGGATCATCTCATTGCGCACACCCTGCTCGGCGAGATACTTCTTTGCCAACAAGAAGTGTCCGAGATCGTCTTCGGCAAACACAAATACAACATCTCTGTTGTTCATATCAAAACCTCAAAGTGCAAAAAATATTCAATCAAAGTTACTACTTTCAAAACCGCCCGATTGTTCGCCGCATAAGCCGGCTGGGCCGGGCAAACGAGACAATTTACGCCCGCAAATGACCCGTAAAAAGACCGAGTATATACCAGCCGTAATCGAGGATGTACTTGTGCGAGCAAAATGGGTATAATGGACGTATAGCAGTTTGGTAGAATGCTCTAATTGCGTATTGGTGGGTTTTAGATCAAAGAGGGAGCTTTAGTGTGGCGTTTAAGATGACCAGGATTGTCTCTCTTATGGCGGTTGTTGTGCATGTAGCGTGCGGCTGGGCCGGGGGCGATACGTTTACCGGTCTCGTGGGCAATGATGTTCTTCACGGATATCCTCTAAGGCGTACAGATCGCGGTCGGATGGTTGTCCAGACTGTTGAAAAAGGGGAAATAACGCTCGATCCGGCAAAATACAAAATCTCACCCAACGGGACCGGTCGCAATGGCACTGTCGCTGTCATGGATATATCCGATGTTATCGAGTATGAACTCGAAACCAGCGCCTTTGCCGATGCACTCTCTGTCGAGGCTGCCAAAGGGCCCGACTTTATCCTTATCGAGATCGATACGCCCGGCGGGAGAGTCGGCCTGGCGATGGAGATATGCGATGCGATAGCGAAGACGTGGAACTGCCGAACGGTTGCCTTTGTCAAGGGCGGCAGGTTCGGCGGTGCGTATTCGGCTGGGGCGGCGGTTACGCTTGCGTGCGATAAGATATACATGGCTAAGGAAACGGCGATCGGCGCCGCAGCGGTCGTTGCGCGAACATCGTCGGGACACATGGCGGATATCAAGGAGGTCGCCGGCGATACGATCGGAGAAAAGACCAGCAGCGTGTGGCGCAATTACTTAGCGAGCCTTGCCCAGAGCAACAACAGACCAGGTATTCTCGCCAGGGCGATGGCCAGTATGGATATCGAGGTAGTCGAGGTAAGCGGTCGCGGAGGTCGCAGTTTCATAGACCCCGCCAGCCGCATTTCGGGCCAGAATATAGTGCGAGTCTGGAATCGAAAGGGCTCGCTGCTGACTCTGCCCGCTCAGGAAGCGGTCCAGTGCGGCATCGCCGATAAGGCGGTAAACTCGCGCAGGGACGTTTTCACGGACATGGGCGCCGGCTCAGCCAAAGCAGTGATCAATGATGCCACCGAAAAGGCGAGGGATGAGATCGACCGGGTAACCAATCGCTACAAGCAGTTGAGTTTGTCGATCGATCTGCGGATCGAGCAGCTTAACACTTCCGCCGAGAGGCGAATCGCGCTGCCCAAAGCGAAACTTTTAGGGCTTTTTCGGGATATTATCAAGGATATCAGCTATCTGATCCGTATGAAAGAGGCCTATCCCGATGTTCCGTATGACCAGGAAGACCTCGAATCGATCTTAAATTCAATAAAAGCGGAGTACGAGACGATAAAGAGTATGAGGTAGAATCGAACAATTGTCTTGTTAAGAGTCAGTAGCGAAGTGAAATGGACGCGATGTGGAGTTGATCCTTTAATTAAGGAGGCATAAAAATGGGCGGGAATATTGCACGATATGTAAGTGTCGGTCTTGTCGTTTTGGCGATCTGTTCGGTAACGAGCCCGGCTGACACGTTCAAGAGCCGGTCGAGCGACGAGGTTTTTCACGGCTTTGTCACCCAGAAGACCGGCCAGGGAAAGACCCTTGTCTACAATGACAAGGACAAGAAGTTTCGCCCGGTCAACCTTGGCGAATATGAAGTAACGATGGATGCCAAAGGCCGGCGGGAAACTGTTGTGGTCGTGGCGATCAAGCAGGAGCAGGTGATGCTCTCTCATGCGGTGTCGTCGATGGTCGCGAAATCTATAATCGAGGCATCGAACAAGGGTCCCCGTTTTATTATGGTCGAGATCGACTCTCCGGGCGGTCGGGGCGACTATATGAAGGAGATTTCCTCGGCTATAACGCAGACAACGAACTGCCCGGTGGTGGCGTTCATATCGGGAGGCCAGTACGGCGGCGCATACTCGGCGGCGGCAACAGTGGCGATAGCCTGCGATAAGATATACATGTCTTCGGACTCGGCGATGGGGACGGTTGCTCCGATGATCGGCCGGGCCGCAGGCGGCATCGACGAATATAACGAAACTTTCAGCTCTCGCAACCTTTCCGGTT
>DAOVVQ010000109.1 GCA_030637065.1 Planctomycetota bacterium | reverse complement strand
CCATGGCCATTTCCGGCGGTATGGCCAGTGTGATCGCTTCGCCCTGTTGGTGGAGGTTTGCGACCAGAAGGTGTTCGAGGGTGGGGTTCAGGGTGATAGCTGTGATCGATCCGGTGATGTTTTTGTGCTGTTCGGTGATGGTTCTTGTCAGGGCCTTTCTTGCGATCTCTGTCAGCAGTGTGGCGCTTTTTGTTCTGGAGGCGTTTTCGCCGATGGCCTCGAGTATGAGCGGCAGGTCTCGTATCGATACACCTTCTCTGAGCAGGTTTTGCAGTATTCGCTGCAGTAGTCCGATTGGGATGAGTTCTCCGACGACCTCACCGACGAGTGATGGCTGAACGGTTCTGAGTCGGTCTACGAGTTGCTGGACGTCTTCTCGTGTGAGCAGTTCGTGTGCCTGGTTGTTTAAGGTTTCGGACAGATGCGTAATGAGGACCGATTCGGGGTCTATTACGGTGTATCCGCTCATCTCAGCCTCTTGCTTTTGTGCCGGCGCGACCCACAGTGCGGGCAGTCCGTAAACGGGCTCTTTTGTCGGGATTCCCTTGACGGGTTTTTCGACGTTTCCGGAGTCCATTGCCAGGAATTTGTCCGGTTCGATGCATCCTTTTGCGATTACGTGGTCGTAAAGTCTGATCTCGTAGGCGTTTGCCTCGAGATTGATATTGTCGCGGAGCCTGACGAGCGGGACGATCATGCCGAGCTGCTGGGCGAACTTTCTTCTTAATGCTCCGATCCGGTCCAGCACACTGCTTTTCTTTCTTGGGTCGACCATTCCGATGAGTCGTACGCCTACGAGTATCGACAGCAGGTCGACATCGAGGAGTTCTTCGACGGAGGAGTTGTCTTTTGATTCGTCATCGGAGACGGATTCGGTTTTCTCTTCGGGCTCCGGTTCTTCCTGCTTTACGGACCAGACGTAGTATGCGGCCATTGCCGAGATCGCGAAGAACGGTAATTTGGGGAATCCCGGTACGAATGCGAATGCGAAGATGACGACGGATGCGATTGCGATCGGCTGGCGGTGCTTTAGCATTTGCCTGGTGAGGTCGTAGCTGAGGGTGTGTTGTGACCTGATCTTGCTGACGAGGAATCCCGAGCTTACCGCGATGATGATGGAAGGTATCTGGCTTACGAGGCCGTCACCGATGGATAGTATCGAATACTGTCTTATAGCGCTTTCGATGGGCATTCCTCGTGTGTATCCGAGTATGATCCCTCCGACGAGGTTGACGGCGGTGATGATGAGTCCCGCTTTTGCATCGCCGTTGATGAACTTGCTTGCACCGTCCATTGCCCCGTAGAATTCGCTTTCTTTCACGATTTCTTCTCTTCGCTCTTTTGCCTGTGCGTCCGTGATGTTTCCTGCGCTGAGGTCGGCGTCGATCGCCATTTGTTTTCCGGGCATTGCATCGAGCACGAATCTTGCGCTGACCTCGCTGATACGCGAGGCACCTTTTGTGATGACCACGAACTGGATTACGACGAGAATAATGAACATTACCATGCCGACGATGAGGTTGCCGCCGGCGACGAAGTTTCCGAACGTGTCTATGATGGTTCCCGCATTGCCCTGAAGGAGGATCAGTCTTGTCGATGCGACGTTAAGTGACAGTCGAAAGAGCGTGCTGATGAGCAGGAGTGACGGGAATGTGGACAGTTCGACCGGCTGGTTTGTCGCAAGGACTATGATCAGGACGGCTATTGCCATGGAGATGCTGCATGAAAGTGCGATGTCCAGGAGGAATGTCGGCAGTGGGATCAGCAGTGTTGCGAGTATTGCGACCAGTCCGCCGGCGAAGATCAGGTTGCTCTTCGATGCAAGCTTTGCCGTAAGCGGCGCCATCTGGTTTTGTGTATCGGTATCTTTCATTTTTGTTACTGTCTGCCTCTGTTACCCGGGTTCGGTTGATTTTCGGTGTTACTGCTGCTGCATGGCTTTACTTAACGAGTCGGCTCCGAGTACATCCTTTATCTTAACGCCGAAATATCCGTCGACGACGACGACGTCTCCCGTGGCGAATTTTATGTCCTGAACGAACAGTTCGGCGGGCTGGCCGATTGTTTTGTCAAGTTCGATGACCGACCCCGGTCCGAGTTGGAGCAGCCGTCTGAACGGCACGACGGTTTTGCCGAGGTTAACGGTTATCGGCATGGTGATATCAAGCAGGATATCGAGGTTTTCTTCGCCTGGTGCGACGTCGGCATCCTGCGCCTCGGCGAACTCGGCTGTCTGTGCCTCTGTCTGGCCGGATTCCTGTTGAGTTTCCTCGGCGTTTTCCGGTGCTTCCTGGTCCTGTGTTTGAGCTTCTTCTGTCTTGGCCATCTTGCTTCCTTTTAACGTTTATATTTTCCTGATAATAATATTCGTTTGCGGCTACTCTCCAGTCGCCTGTGTCATAACGATAGCGTATTTTCCCGATGCGCTGGCCGGGTATGCCCTGAAGCAATCCCTCTGATTGAGCAGCACATCGAGCGGTTCGTTCGTTTTCTTATTGAGCATGACGATGTCGCCTGTGGAAAGATTCATGACATCGTTGAGCTTGATCGATGTCGAGCAAAGCCTTGCGGTAACTTCGACCAGGGCCTTGTGTGCATGCTGCATGATCGTGTTGGACATTTCCTGCTTCGAAGGCGGCGTGGCGGTTTGGGGCTGGATCCCGGCGATCGGCTCGATGGTTTTCGAGAGTATGGTAAATTCGACCTGCAGCGGGGCCTCCGGGTGATCGACGGCGAGCGTGAATGTGGTGAGATGTTCGGTTTCCGCGATATCCAGCGGCCAGTCGCCATTGACCAGATTGCGTGCGGGTTGAATATCAATAGTCGTAGTTTCCTGAAATGCCTCGCCGAGGGTGGTGATTATGACGCAGGCGATGTCCATCAGGATGCTTTCTTCGAGGAGCGAAAGTTTTCGTCCGACGTCGCCGGAGCTGTCGAAATCACAGAGCATGTGACTGATGAGTGCTATTGCCGCTTCGGGGGCGAGGTTAAGAAATCCGCATTTTTTCTTGTCGGCGGTGAAGGGCAGGAAGAAGCTGTCTTCTCTTTCCGCAGCGGTAACCTCCGCGAGTTGAAGCGAGAACTGCTGGGTGATGGACGTAAGCGATGTGCTGAATTCGCCCTGGCAGTGGTTGGTGAAGGATTCGGTGAGCGATTCTTCGAGTTTTTTGCCGAATGCCTCGATCATGGCCATCTGTTCGGGGTCGAAATGATGGGGTTCGAGCCAGTTGTATTCCTCGGTCTCGACCTCGGGCTGTTCGGTCACCTGGGCCTGTGCGGTACTGATCAACTGACCAAGCATGCCGTGAGTTAACTTATTGTCGCCGAGCGGGTTTGTCATTGGATGGCAAACTCCTTGAAGAGGATAGTCTGCACGAACGGTTTGCTTTCAGCGAACAGTAATTCGTTGAAATGGTCCCTGATCTCTTTTTTGATCCTGCTCAGGTTCCTTGTTCCTCTTACTCTTTCGAGGCTGAGTCCCGCGATGTATGTCGTAAGCCAGTCTCTGAGGAGGAGTTTCTTTTCGTCGAGGAAAACGGTTCCTTTTTCCGGGTCCATTTCGGCGCTTAATTCGATAGTTATTGCCACCCTTCCGTATCTTGTCACGCCGGGCTCGTCGAGGTTGGCGACAACGGGTTCCAGTTCGTAAACCCACGGTTTTCCGTCATTATTTGCCTTGGCGACGAGGTCTTCGAAAGTCTGTACCTCGGCGGGTTTGCCGTCCTGGGGTTTTTCCTCGACTACGGGTTCGGGTCTGCTTCCGGCAATAAGTTGTGCGAGGGCGAATCCTCCCGTTGCGCCTGCGAAGATGATCGCGACAAGTATTATCCATGTACTCAGGCCGAAGGAAGAGGATTTCTTATCGCCGTCCTTTGATTGTTCTTCACCGGACTGCTCCTGGCTTTCCTGTTTTTTTTCTTCTTTTTTTTCTTTGTCATCGGCCATTTTTTTTGGCTCCTAATATTTTGTTTATTCGCTGCTTCGTTATCCTGTTGTGTCACCCGGTCGGTTGCAGCCTGTCTCCTGTTAGATATTTTTTTACCTTATCGCGCAGTGTTCGGTCTCTTATACCTAGTACTCTTGCGGCTTTTGTACGGTTTCCGTCGGTGTGGTCCAGAGTGGCGAGGATGGCCTGCTGTTCGAGTTGTCTCAGCGTTGTTCCGACCAGATTCGCCGGCAGGTCGCATTGAGTCCGGCATCGCGGTTGGAGTTCGTCGATGAGCCATGAGACGTCGGACAGTGACAGAGCCGGTCCGCAGCCTAATATCAGGGCTGTTCTGATCACGTTTCGCAATTGCCGGATGTTTCCGGGCCAGTGGTATTTTTCAAAGATGTCGAGCATTACCGGGTCGAGCGAGGTGATGCGTCTCTTTGCTTCGTGGGCGAACTGGTTGACGAAAAACCACGTAAGCTCGGCGATATCGGGTGTTCTTTGCCTGAGCGGCTCGACGATGAGTTTTATTCCGCAGAGCCGGTAGTAGAGGTCCGGGCGGAAATTGCCGTCATGGACCTTTTGGAGGATGTCGGTATTTGTGGTGCTGACGATCCTTACGTTTACGTTTACGTTTTCGGTTCCGCCGACCCGTTCGAAGTTCATTTCTTCGAGCACTCTGAGGAGTTTTGCCTGGAATGCCGGCTGGGTTTCGGTGATCTCATCGAGCAGCAGTGTTCCGCCGTGGGCCCTCTCGAATCTGCCCCTGTGCCTGTCGCAGGCGCCTGTAAAGGCCCCTTTTTCGTGTCCAAAGAGTTCGCTTTCGAGCAGCGAGTCGTTGAGGGCGGCGCAGTTGACCTTTATAAACGGCCCAGCCGCTCTTCGGCTGTGGTCGTGTACGAGCTGGGCGATGAGTTCTTTTCCGGTGCCGCTTTCACCTGTGATCAGGACCGGTGCAGAGGTCGGGGCGACTTGTCTTGCGAGCTGAATGGTCCGCGTGAGAGAATCGCTCGATCCTATGATCTTGTATGAAGATCCGTTCGAATGGTCTCCGGCGGCAAGTACGCTGGTTTCGTGATTTGGCACGAATGTTCCCAGCAGATTTTCGAGCAGTTTGCCGGCGACGGGTTTTACGATGAATTCGTCGCATCCCGTTCGCATTGCTGTCAGGGCCTTTTGGGCCGAGTCGCTGCCGCTTAGCATGATTATGGGCAGTTCGGGCAGTTGTGCCTTGATTTTGCGTATGAATCCGGAGCAGTCGTTTGTCTTCGTATCCGCGATAATATCGAAATCGACAAATACCATGTCCCAGATGCCGCGGTCAAGGTGGTCGGCGGCGGCGTCCCTGTCGCCTGCAACCGTTCCGCGCAGCCCCCTTGCGGCAAGCATTTCCAGCAAGGTCCGAACCATCGCCGGATCGCGGTCAACGATCAGGACATTGCGGTCTATGTTGTCAGAGACTGTTTGGGTCACTATCGTTTTGCTCCAATGATATTAAGGATGAGTTCTGTTCGAGCCATGCCAGAGTCTGCTGTTGTGCTTTTGCCGCGCCGGTCCAGTGCGAATTGGGATACTCGCCAATGAGCTGTTCGTAGGCCTTGTATGCGTTGGTGTGGTCGGTCCTTTTCAGGCAATTGCCAAGTTGAAAGAGGATCCACGGTTGCTCCAGGTCTTTGGTGTCGCCAGTTATCCGGTCGAGGGCGAGTTGGTAGAACCTTGCGGCATGTTTGTGGTTTCCGGTTGCGAAGAGGGCCTCGGCGATCGCCAAAGGCTCGGCTATGTCCTGCGGATTATCATCCAGAGCGGCAAGCAGCAGGGCGATTTTGTCAATAGTGGAAGGGTTGCCGCCGGGTGCCTTGCCGGTCGCGGTCGTTATCGGGTTATCGGTGGATCCGGCGGTATATTTGGTTTGAGCCGAAGTTTGCATCTCGATATTTACCTGCCTGGGAAGCGATTTAGGCTTGATGTGATCCGTATTGGCGGCTGGCAGTTGCGGAAGATCCAGGGCTCTTACCTGCTCGATCATCTCGGCAAGGATATCCTTGTTTCGCGTGCCATCCGGTGTCTGCTGCGGGATGGCGATCATGTCGATCTGCATCAACTGCCTGCGAAGAGCCTTTGAATTTTCTATGATATCCCGGTCGGCCTCTGTTTCCGGAGCCGGCGTAGTTTGTGCGGCAACCTGGCAGACGATCAGCATTGCGATGGCAGCTGTTGGCAGGACTATCAGGATTTTGCGGGTGTTCTTCAATTTCTCTCCGATCCTGCTTTGTCAAAGATACCTGCGTATGCCAGTGCGGCTTTATCGTGCTGATCAAGCTCTGTGTAGCTCTTGCCGAGAAGGCTTAGTGCCTGTTGTCGCATGGCTGGGTCGTTAACGCCGCTATTGAGGAGATTAAGGCAGGTTATCCTTACCTGGGCATATTCTTGCAGTTCCATGGTGGCCTCTGCCAGCAGGAGTTGAGCCTGGAGTGCCTTGGGTCCGGGCGGCATGTCCGAGATGACATCGCTTAGTTCCTCGCGAGCGACGCGGATATCTCCGACCTGCATGTAGCATCTGGCCAACTCGAATGATAATTTTGCCCTTTGGGTGGCGTCGGCGATGAATTCGATCTTGTGTCTTAACATGGATATTGCCGTGTCAGGGATGTCGAGCAGGCGCAAGACGGTTGCTTTCTTGATGAGTACTTCGGTTGCATGTTCCTGTGCGAGCTGTTCGGCGGGAATGTTTTCAAGGGTATTGAGGGCGGTAACGAAGTTTTCCTGTCTGATCTCGGCCTCGACAAGTTTGAGTGTGACCTTTATGAACTGCTCTTTGTTCGCCGGGTTGTCGACGGCGTTTTTGAGTGCGTCAGCAGCCTTTTTGTCGTCACCCAATTGGAGGTATGTTTCGCCGAGCATGTAGTATGCCGGTTTCAGGCGGTCGTCGGAGGCGTTGCCGGTCATCTCGATGGCGTGTGTAAACCACTCCCGGGCTTTTTCGTACTGTTTGGTCTTGTAGAAACAGTTTGCCAGGCCGTATGCGGCGGTCTGCTGAGACTGCGGGTTGATGTCGAGATTATAGGCCTTGTAGAACATTCTGATCGCATCGTCAAAAAGCCCGTTGCGCATGGTTGCCTCGGCGAGATAGAGCGATGCCTGGTCGGCCATTTTGAAGTCGGGGTACTGTATGATAAGTTCGGTGAGGTCCTGGGTTGCTCCGGTGTAGTCGCGGATTTTGGTTTTCAGGCGGCTTGAGTTTAAGAGTGCGTATGGTGCAAGGTTGCTTGCGGAATATCGGCTGGCGACGAGCTTGTATTCGCCGAGTGCACCGATGGTCTCGTCGGCATGGTCCTGGATGAGGCCAAGGGCGAAGTGGGCGTTGGGCGTTCGGTGGTCGCCGCGGTATCGCAGGAGGAAATATCGCCACACTGAGATCGCCTCTCTCGCCAGCAGGTCCTTGTATTGGGCGAGGCTCTCATACATTTCGGGATTATAGATGATGGCATTGTCGTCGCGAAAGCGTGCGATGAGTCCTGCGCTTCCGACGGCGACCTCGGCTACATATTGTTTGGAGGCCTGGGGCAGATAGAGCGTGGTAGACCTCTGGCTGTAGGAATCGGCCCCGTTTTGCCAGGTCATGTTCATACCCGTAGCTGCGGCGAAGCGTGCGAGCATCTCTTCCAGGGGAGCGTCCATGCAGATCGCCGACCACTGGGATCCGACGGTAAGATTGCTGTTTTTCTCTATCACCGGGCTCAGGGCACCTACGCTTATGTTGTAGACCCCTGCCTGGAGGAAAGTTCGCAGTTGTTCCTGATCCATTTTCGGGATGGCTTCGATTCTCATGGTGTCGGTCCAGAGCTTGCCGGGCAGGGTATCGGTCGCATTGGACAGCGTCATGATCTTCCTGGTCAGGTTCTCGGCGACCATGAAATAGCAGTCCGCCGGAAGGTTTGGCGAAAAGCTGTCCTGAAAGGCCCTGATCAGTGCCAGCACCCTGTATGCCCTTGTTCTTGCGCTTAGATACTGCTTGTTTCTGCCTTCAATGAAGGCGAGGTGATAGTTTGCCAGTGCCCTTACGACGGGTGAGCCGCTGCCAAGTGCGATGGTGAACATTTCGCTGCTGTCGGCGTTGTAGTCCATCTGGTGAAGTGATAAGGCCTTGCGCAGGTTAAGAAAGTCCCTGATGAATTCGTCGCCGGCTGTGTTTGCGGTGATATTTTCAGCGAGCCTGTGGAATACGTAGGAGGCGTCATGGTACTCGCCCGTTCTGTAAAGCTCTTCGGCGACCTGCCATGAGACGGCTTCATCGAGCTTGGGGTTGGCCCTGGTGTAATCCGGACTGCCCGGCTCGGCGGTGCTCGTTGTGGCTGGGGGTGTCGCTACGTTGTTGACAGCGGTTGGTACGGCGGGTGCGGGCTTTCTCAGGAGCAGGTAGGCTACAAGGGCGGTAATCGCCAGCATGTTTACAATAAGGACAATGTTGGTCGCCGAGAATAGCCCGGATGCGGTTCTTACGGCCTTTTTCTGGGCCCTTGCGATCAGAGAGGGGTTTCTGCTCTCGATCAGGGTGATGAGATTCTCGTCGGCGGCAAAGATATCGCGTGCGCTGACGTCCTTTTTGGTCTCCTTTGCGAAGACCTCCGAGACGCTCGGCGTTCTTGCCGCCTGGTCAAACAGGTTTTTTTCTTGTGTTTCCATCGCTTCTTTTCCCGTTGCAAACGTTATTGCATCACCGGTCGCGGCGCACTAACTTTGCAGGCGCAGTAATTAGAGCCGATGTTGAAAGTGCAATAATTGTGCCAGATGGCGGTTTGGGCGGTTTTTTGGGCGATATCGCGGTTTTTAGACGTTTACAGGGGTATAAGCTAAGTGTTTGAGTGTCTGAAAATCGGCGGTGGTGTACGCATTCCATACGCCTGCCGGCGCGAATGGGGTGTGGTAAATGACGTAAAAACTGGCGCAGGCACATAGGAGGCTCAAACATGCTTGTGCAAGCACAAGTATGGCACCGAACGCATTCTTAAAATGGGACTGATATAAGTCCTGTAGGATGGGTAACTTTGTTACCCATGCTGACGGAGGAGCATACAGAACCGCATGGGTAACAAGTTACCCATCCTACGGACTGACGCGCATTTTTTTAGTGGAATTGGTATTAGTTGACGTCGGGGATCTGTATTGATGGCTGAGTTGTTTTAGGCGGTTACGGCGACCTTTGTCTGCGGGGCCTGGATGTTGTACTGTTTTACCTTTGCGTAGAGGGTTGCCCTGGTGATCCCGAGCATTGCCGCAGCCCGTGTCTTTTGCCATCCGGCTTCATCGAGCGCCTTTGCGACGAGTTCCTTCTCCGCCCTTTCGAGCGAGAAGTCTCTTGTCGGAGCCGAAGCTGCGCTGGCGGATGCTTCCATGAACTGTTCCGGATGTATGTGGAGATTGGTCAGGCCGATCTTGTCGCTCTTTTCGAGCATGATCGCTCTTTCGATGACGTTTCTAAGTTCTCTGACGTTTCCCGGCCAGAGGTGTTTCTTGAGGTTTTCGGCGGCAAGTTTGGTCAGGCCCTTGATCTTGCCGGTCTTTTCGGGGCAGATGGTCGAGTTCTTTATAAAGTATTGGGCCAGGAGAAGAATGTCGTCGCTGCGGTCCTCGGACCTCAATGGGGCAAGGGTGATCGGGCAGATTGATAGCCGATAATACAGGTCTCTTCTGAACCTTCCTTCGTCTACTTCTTTGAGCAGATTCCGATTGCTGGAGGCGATTATTGTCGCCTTGCAGAGGATGTCCTTGATGCCGCCGACTTTGCGGAAGATCTTTTCCTGGAGGACTCTCAGGAGCTTTGCCTGAAGTTCGAGCGGCATTTCGCTGATCTCATCGAGGAAGATAGTTCCTTCTCCGGCGAGTTCGAGCAGGCCGATCTTTTCGCGGTCGGCGCTGGTAAATGAACCCTTAACGTGCCCGAAGAGTTCGCTTTCGAGCAAGTTGGCGGTAAGTGCGGCACAGTTTACGGCGACGAATTTAGCATCGCTGCCGTGCCTTATGGTGTGGACGGCCTGTGCGGCGAGTTCCTTGCCGGTTCCGGTTTCGCCTACGATGAGTACGGGGTTGCATGAGCTTTGGGCGACGAGCCTCATCATCTCGATGGACCTGTTGATCGCCGGGCTGGTGCCGACCATCCGAACGGAAGGCGGGCAGTGGTCGGAGAAGAAATCATTATCGCCGGAGTTGTTATCCGCGGCGATGGCTTTTATCCTGTCTATGACTTTGCCGAGAAGCTTTGGGTCTTTTCCCTGGAGACAGTCGAAGATGCCAAGGTCGAGTAGAGAATCGCCGTTGCTGCTTTGTTCCTGCTGTGTGCCGATGGCAATGGAGGGTATCAATAACGATCTCTTTTTGGACTTTTTCAAGAACGAACAGATGTGATCGTGCGGCACGTTCGGGTCAAAAACTACAAGATGTGGTTCGACATGGTCGATTGTTTCCCAGATGTCGTGTATGTCGTCTGCTGAAAAGAGTTGTTTTGTAAATGGCCGCGCAAGTTGTTGCGTTTCAATATCTTTGCCGACTACCAGAATCTTTTCTAATGCCATACCAATTACTCACTGAACCAGCGGTTGTTGAAGGGATCTCGCTCCTCCGTTATATGTGCTTAAATTCGGCAGAAAGAAGATGAAACTTTAATTTTTATGGGACCTTGCATCAATATTGCCGCTTGCTCTTGGTGGTGGCAATTTTCAGCGGGATCGGCATGGGCGGTCGACTTTTTGCTGCGGATTGGGATCGGCAGTCGGCTTTTCACCGCGGATCGGCGAATCACGGGCAGGAGTGAGCCTGGGATATTGTCAGATTGCGATGGTTGGCGGTGGCACGTTTTTCCTGATTGTGATGGTGCAAGGTGGCATATTTTTCCTACAGGTGGGGAATTATTATCCATCTCAGTGCTACACCGGGCGCGCTAGAGCAGGGATCTGACAGCCGGAGGTATTTTTTTAAGTGCTTTTGAATCAAGGGGTTACATGCCTGAAAGGCCTTGGGTTCTTTTGGTATGGCACAATAATTGCACATTGCGGCGGTGAGGTAGTAGTGCCAAGACGGCTGAGGTTTCGCTAAAAGGGATGTTTAAGTTTAGGAATATATATTATGGAAGTTAATTCAGCAGCAAGCCAGAAGATTGATTTTATGAACCTGTTGGTTACTGAATTGCGGAACCAGAATCCGCTTGAGCCTCT
>DAOVVQ010000294.1 GCA_030637065.1 Planctomycetota bacterium | reverse complement strand
ATAAGTGTTTTCTTGTCACTGCTTAGACGAATTTTAGCCGGGGATTATTTCACGGGCGTTAGTTTAGGGTCGCTTAATACAGTATAGATGATCAAGACCTCGAATCAGCATTCGTCCCCGGCTGATGGCTGGGGAGGCGTAGGTTTCCTCGCCTAACTCGTTTGTCGACACGACGTCGTACTTTGGGCCCGGTCGTACTATGGTCATCACGCCGCTATCGGAGAGAAAGTATACCAGACCGCCGGCGGAGATCAGCGATGCGCTGTGTTTTTCCGGGAACTGCTCCTGCCAGAGGACCTTTCCGGTTTTTGCGTCGAGGCAGCTTGCAACGCCGCGGTCGCTTACGACCAGGAAATACTTCCCGAAGGCGATCGGGCTTGGTACGTAGGAGCAATCCATTCGATTCTTCCTTTGCCAGACGACGTGTGTGTCCGTGACGTTTCCGGTGCCGTCGGGGTCGATGGCCTGCATATATCGCTCCGGGAACCCGCACGTCATAAAGAACATCTCGCCGTTATAAACCAGCGAGGCGACATATTGCTCCGTCGGTCCGTCAATGATCCAGTGCTGCTCGCCGGTGTCGGGGTCGTAGCTGGCGACGCATTTGCTGCCGGAAAGGACCAGTTGATCGCGGCCATTGATGGTCCGTATGAGAAAGGGGCAATAGCTGCGTGTATTGTTTGGTCGGGGTGTTTTCCAGATCGTTTTGCCGGTCTCTTTGCTGAGTGCCACGAGGTAACCGGGTCCATCGTGATCACCGTTTATGATGACCTTGTCTTTGAAAAGTGCCGGGCTTGCGCAATAACCATGTACGCTCGAGAAGACGCCCGGCGCGGCCGCCCACACGCGTTTGCCGCTAAAGTCATAGGCTGCGACAAACATCTTGTCGTTATCGAGGAAACTTACATAAACATATTTGCCGTCCGTTGCGGGCGTAGAGGAAGCAAGGCTGTTGAGCTTATGCATCCCCTCCGGGGGGGCCTCAAGCACGGTACGCTGCCAGAGAACCCTGCCAGTCGCCAGGTCCAGCCGCAGGAGCACTCGCTGCTGCTTGTCTTCGATTGCAGTTACTACAAAAACGGCGTCATTAAAGACGATCGGCGAGGCGTGGCCTTTTCCGGGAATGCGTGTTTTCCATGCCACATTTTCCGTATTGCTCCACTTGATCGGCGCCGATGTTTCCAAACTGGTCCCATCGCCCCGGGGTCCGCGCCATGCGGGCCAGTTTTCACCATAAACAGAAGTGCTGCCAAGGCAAAAAAGAAAAAGGACATGCAGAATTGTTAGGATCGAGAGGATATGCGTGCCCTTAAGCCCGGCTGGGCGTGGGGATTCGCTGCTATTTATTGTATTAATATTCATCTCATGCAACCTCGAATTTGTAAGGATCATACAATGTAACACTTGAAAAATCAAGGAATTATGTTAATCCCGGATTTACTTGGAAAATCCGGACTGATATAAATCTTTTTTACCTTTTTCCACTACGCATGCTACTGTCTTCTTGCAATCAATATCAAATCCAATATACTTATCCATTAGGAGTCTCCTGCTAATAAGGTTAATATGGCGTTTAACGACTACCATCAAAAATTTTAGGGCGCCCTGTGCAACCTCGTAACTATAACCTACAATGGGAGGCTCCGGTTTCATAGTTTATGTGAATGAATAGTAAGATAGGGAGAAAATGAAAGACAGTCATATAGGAAGACGAAAATTCATACAGTACTCTGCAGCCGGCGCTGCTATTGCTACATCATCCGGGAATCTTTTGGGAGCCGATTCGACGCCCCTTCCCCAACCCACAGATAGAACTGAAGGTAGTGTTACGACACAGGCAGATGTTCTGGTCGTTGGAGGCGGAGCGGCCGGAACCATCGCGGCCATCCAGGCTGGCAGGGCTGGAGCGAAAACAGTCCTGATTGAGCGAGGGGCTCAACTTGGTGGCACCACGACAACCGGTGGCGTTTCTTTTCCGGGACTCTTTGATGCCTGGGGAAAACAGATTATAGCCGGCATAGGCTGGGAACTTGTCAAAAACAGCGTCGAACTCGACGGTGGAAATCTCCCTGATTTTTCCAAAGTCCCCACACGTCATTGGCAAAACCAAGTACGAGTCAACCAGTTCCTCTATGCGATACTCGCGGAAGAGAAGTGCGAACAAGCAGGCGTAAAGATTAATTACTACGAATTCCCTCAGGCCATCATCAAAACAGCTCAGGGCTGGCAGGTCGATTGCGCCGGATTCGGAACCCAGCGTCGTGTTTTGTGCAAACAGCTCATTGACTGCACTGGCGGCGCAGAGGTGGTCGGCATGCTCCATCTGCCACGACTTCGTGACGAGGAACGGCAACCCGGGTCCATGCTGTTCAAGCTCGATAAAGCAAATAGCCCTGGACGCGACGGACTCGATATGCTCTACGTTCACGGAGCCGACTCAACGAATTCCCGCACCGTCACGGCGGCAAACCTGACCGGCCGCAAGGCCGTGCTCGCAAAAGTCCGTGCAACGCAAAAACGCTTGATGCATTTGCAACCAGAGACCGGCTTCCGTGAAAGCTACCGTATCCGGGGCGAAACGGTGATCACCGTCGACGATTATACCTCGGGCCGCGTGTTCAAAGATGCGGTGTGTTACGCTTTCTATCCTGTGGATCTACACACGAGAAGCGGCGTCAAACCCAAACCTTTGACCAGGGGCACGGTACCGACAATCCCCTTGAGCGCACTCGTTCCGAAGGGAAGCCGTAACATCATTGTGGCGGGCCGCTGCGTATCCAGCGATCGTCTGGCAAATTCAGGCCTGCGAGTCCAGGCCTCTTGCATGGCAATGGGCCAGGCTGCAGGCGCGACAGCCGCGCTGGCTACGCAACAGAAAACAACACCTATCAAGGTGCCATTGAAGGACATCCGAGAAATACTCACCAAACACGGGGCCATAATCCCCAATGTATAGAAGATGATAACAAAGCCATGGACGGCGATTGGGTAAGGATGCACCTCTCAGTGCGTCATGGCAAACGTTGGCAGAAACAGATTAATATATGCTCAGTGAGCCGTTTTAACAGGATTTGCGGAATAAATGGTTAAATTATCGCGTCAGGCTCTTAAAGAGTTGCTGCAAAGTCGCGTGATCTTCTTGTATCTCCCGGTGTGTGGGTAAAGGGAGGCTGATTCCAGTTATTTTGGCTCAAGTGAAATGAGGAGTAACTTATGAAGCGAGTCGTTGTGATGTTGGCGGTGGTATTGTTGGCGGCGGGTTTGGGTTTTGGCGAGTCCGGCGGCGAGATAATCGAGGACTCCGGGGGTAAGGGCGGTTTGGTTGTTCATATCGGGTGCGGGGACGGAAAATTGACTGCTCAGTTACGGGTCAATGATCGTTTCATTGTTCAGGGGCTTGATCGCGATCCGGGGTATGTCCAGCGGGCACGGGAGCATATCGGGTCGCTTGGTATCTATGGCAGGGTTTCGGTCAGGCAATTTATCGGCGCGCGTCTGCCGTATGGCGATAATATGGTTAATCTTGTTGTCGCCGAGGACCGTAGCGGAGTTTCCATGGACGAGGTGATGCGTGTGCTTTGTCCCGGCGGCATTGCTTACATTAAGGGCAACGGCAGGTGGAGAAAGACGGTTAAGCCGTGGCCGGAGGATATGGACGAATGGACACATCATACCCACGGGCCCGACGGCAATGCGGTGGCCAATGACCGCATCGTCGGACCGCCGAAGCGGTTTCAGTGGATCGCCGACCCGAAATGGATGCGTGCTCACGATACGGACTCGAGCGTCAGCGCAATGGTCACTGGCGGCGGTCGGATATTCTATATGGTCGACGAGGCTCCGATCAGCCTGCCCGGCGATAACGGTCTGCCGGATAAGTGGTTCCTGGTCGCGCGGGATGCGTTCAATGGCATTGTGCTTTGGAAGGTTGCGGTCGAGGATTGGGGATGGCGGCAGTGGAAGGATACCTGGGCGAAGTTTCGGCCTGATAATTTTCCGGTGAACCTCCATCGGCGTGTCGTTGCCGCTGGCGAGAGGGTCTATGCAACCCTTGGCTACCAGGCGGCGGTGAGCGAGTTGGACGCGGCTACCGGTAAGGTTTTGCGAACTTTCGACGGGACTCAGGGCACTCGCGAGATCCTGCATCAGGGAAGTGAGCTTATTTTGACGATCCCTGGAGGAGATCGGCTTAAGATAGCGGTTGTCGTTCTGGAAACAGGTGGATTCGTTTGGCAGACTGAGGCTAAATACGCCGGGACCTCGCAGGAGAGCAAACGGCTGAAGATCGAGCTGGATGCTGCGCTCAACGCGGCAGCCAACGACGAGATCGTGTGCTTTATGGACGGCAAAGAGGTAGTCTGTCTCGATCGCAAAAGCGGGCAGGTTCGGTGGCGGAAGGCTCCGAAGTCCGAGAGTGCGACGTTGTGGGCGGGTACGCTGATCGTCGCCGGCGAGGTGATCCTTTATGCCGAGCCGAAGCTGCTTACGGCGATGTCGGCTAAGGACGGCGAGGAGGTATGGATGAAGGCATCAAGTCGGTTTCAGGGGCTGTGGTTCTCGTGGAAGGATGTGTT
>DAOVVQ010000056.1 GCA_030637065.1 Planctomycetota bacterium | reverse complement strand
TGGTGGCCCGCTTTTCACGCTCCGCACGCATCTGCTTTTCCATCGCATCCTTAATGCTCTGCGGCGGCAGGATGTTCTTGACCTCGTAGCGGGTGACCTTGACGCCCCACGGGTCGGAGGCCTTGTCGACGGCGTCGACGATCGCGCTGTTGATGATCTCTCTTTCCTCGAAGGTCTTATCAAGGTCGAGTTTGCCCATCACACTTCGCATCGTCGTCTGGGCAAGCTGGGTAGCAGCAAACTTGTAATGATCGATCCCATAAGAGGCCTTCTTCGGGTCGACCACCTGCATGTACAAAATACCGTCTACCTCAACGGCGATATTGTCCTTGGTGATACAGGCCTGCGGCGGAACGTCAACCGCCTGCTCCTTTAGCGTATGGCGATATGCGACCCTGTCGAGAAACGGGATCAGCACATGAAAGCCGGCCTCGAGTGTGGTCGAATACTTCCCCAGCCGCTCGACGATAACCGCTATCTTCTGCGGCACGATCCGTATCGTCTTGAAGAATATCACCAGGGCAAGAATTAATACTACAACCAGAATTACCGTTAGTTCAGTACCACCTATTGCAATCATTTTCTAACTCCTTTCCGTTATAAACGTTTTACCTTTAATGTAATGTTCTCTTTACCGACGATCTCTACAACCGTACCTTCTTCGATCTCTTCGTCCGCCTCAGCCTCCCAGTTGGTTCCGTGGAGCTCCACCTTGCCGGGCAGATTCGGCTCGATCTTAACCTTAACGACGACCCTTTCGCCGACGTATTCTTTCAGGTCCTCGCGCATGTCCTGCTTTGAGCCGATGTGGCCGGTGAATATCCCTTTAAGCCACCTGCGAAGCACGATCAGCAGCACCACGGAAGAAACGATGAATATGATCAGTTGTGCGTTTATCCCGATGTCGGCAAAGAGGCACACCGCTGCGACCACCCAGGCGCCAAGGCCGAAGAAAAAGATTATCAGCCCCGGCAAAGCAAACTCGAGCAGCAAAAGCACCAAACCGACCAGACACCATATCACCTCTGGCTTGAGGAGATCCTTGATGAAATCCATGACAACTCCTTTCGTTTATTACCAACTCGACATCGACACATTCCTGCAGGAATGACTATTCGTTATTGCTTCTTCCGGAAAGATCAACTCTGTCGCATCCATCGCACGATCTCCCGCAAACCGGGACGCTTGCCGTACATCAGGATGCCCGTTCGAAACACCTTGGCCGCAAGCCACATAACCAGAATTACCGTCGCCAGCAGCAAAGCCATCGTAGCTGCGATCTCACCTGACCCAACCTCGGAACCGGCGGACATTCGCAGGACCATCACCATCGGCGTCAGCGGCGGCACGAATGACAGGCCTCTTGACAGCGAACCGTCGGGACTTTGAACGAGCTTAAACCATGCCATCAAGGGGACTATAAAAATCATCATCACCGGCATCATAAGGCTTTGTGTTTCTTTGATCGTGTTGCAGATCGAGCCTGTCCCCGCCAGTAGCGCGCTAAACATCATAAAACCCAACACATAATAGACGATAAAGCATACCATCAGTTGCAGGGAGACATCGACTTCCAGCTTTTGCCACACGGCAGCTCCGTAGGCCCCACCGCCCCACAGACTGACCACGGTCAGACCGACACCTGCGAGACCGAGTATCTTGCCGCCCATCAACTCGAACGGCGTTACCGCTGAGAGCAGCACCTCGATGACGCGCGAACTCTTTTCTTCGATTACGCTGCTGAGCATGTGCTGGCCGGTACCAACCATTCCCATAAAGATAAGATACATAAAAAAGAACGGGACCATCATACCAGCCATGCGCTGGCCTTTGCTTTGAACCTGCTCGCCGGCGCCCAGGCTGATCTCCACCTGTTCGGTTGGCACATGGCGGAGTTTAGCGACCTGTTCTCTGTCAATATCCACTACTTCATATCGCCGGTCGACGACGGCTTCTCGCAGGATGCTCTCAGCAGCCCACAGGGCATCGAGGATGGATGCCTTTGGTTTGTGTGTATAGAGACGTATCTTGCCCGACCCATCGATGATGTCCTCATCCAGCACGGCGCACGCGTCGACCTTGCCCGATCGGAGTTTTTCCTTGCCCTGCTCCTCGGCGGCATCAAAGCCTAAGTCGCAATCCAGTTCTATTACCCGGATCTGTCTGTTGCGGTGCGAGTCGTTGTATTTAGCAAAACCGTCTTCGATCAGCGCCGACAACTCTCCCGACAGGTCCGCCACCGCCACCCTTACAGTCAGACGTCTGCCGCTTGTGTCACCCATCTTGCTCGAAACCACAATGAGTACACCGATAATCAGCGGCGTCATCAGCATCCCAAAGATAAACGTCTTGGTCTTGACGGTTTCGATGTACTCGCGTCCGGCAATTTTAAGGATCTTACGCATTGCCCGCCCCCACTTCCTTGATAAATATCTCATGCAGCGACGGCGTCTTGACCTCGAAGGCCAGGACCGGCGTCTTGCCGATCAGGGCCTGGAGCAAGTCCTGCGAATCACAGCCGTCCGCCAGACTGATCTCCAGACGGTTATCCTTAGCGATCACGCCGGCGACCATACTCAAACCGGCGACAAAACCCGTATCACCGCCCAGTTGGACGCTGACGACATCGGCTGTGTGGTCCCTGCGAATCTGCTCGACGCTGCCTTCGAGGACGACCCTGCCGGTGTTTATCAGGACAATGCGGTCGCAAAGCCGCTGGGCCTCGTCCATCACGTGTGTGGAAAACAGGACCGTCTTGCCCTCGTTCCGCATTTCAAGAATAATCGCCTTGATCAGATCGAGATTGACCGGATCGAGGCCGGAAAACGGCTCGTCAAGGATCAAAAGTTCCGGCTCGTCGATCGCCGTAACGGCGAACTGCAATTTCTGATGCATCCCCCGCGAAAGCTCTTCGACCTTTTTGTCGGCCCAGTCAGCCAGACCCACTCGCCCAAGCCAGTTGGCCACCCGCCCGCTGAGCCCTGGGCCGCGAAGGCCTTTGATCGCGCCAAAATAAGCAAGCGCCTTTTGGACCTTCATCTTTCGATAAAGCCCCCGCTCCTCCGGCATATAGCCTATAGCAGGCCTGCGTTTGTCGCCTGAACCGTTGCCGAAAACCTCGACACTGCCGCTGTCGGGGCGGAGGATATTCATGATCATGCGAATAGTGGTCGTCTTGCCGGCGCCGTTGGGGCCCAGGAAGCCGTAAATGCTCCCCGCAGGGACCTGCACGGACAGTTCGTCGACCGCACGGACCGAACCAAAGGACTTGCACACTCTTGAGATCGTTACCGCGTTCATATCACTCCACGATTACGGCTGTGCCGTAGACTAATATTTCCGATGCCATCTGCATGATCATCGATGTGGCGAACTTCATGCCGACGATGGCGTTGGCTCCCTTTTCCGTTGCCTCTTCGACCATCCTGTCGATCGCCTGCTCGCGCGATTCGGCCATCATCTTCGTATAACCGCATATCTCGCCGCCGACGACGTTCTTCAGTCCAGCCATGATGTCCTTGCCTATGTGCCTGGCGCGGATGGTATTGCCGCGGACGAGCCCTAATTGTTTGACGATTTTCTTGCCCTCGATAGTATGTGTTGTCGATAAGATCATCGTATCATCTCCTTACGTCTTTGTAACGGTCCCTTTTCCAGAAATGGATCCTCTCCCGCAGCACCGAAACGAACAGCACCGCAAGCCCGGCGATGATCGCGAGCAGGCCGGCTTTCAATATTATATCCACCGTCGGGTCCTTGATAAGCGCCTCGATCAGCCGAAAGCCGCCGTAAATCAGCAGCAGGATCGCCGCAGCCGAAAACAATATCCACCCGATCCGCCGCTCGACGCGGTTATAGATGCCCGACCAGTAGTCCTGCCATATCTTATCTTCCGGCTCTACGAGCGCGACCTGGTCGGTGATCTGCTTTAGCTCCCTGAACCCCTCAAGCTCGCCGGAGCAGTCCTGGCACGAGGCGAGATGATCCTCGAACGATTGTTTCTGAGCATCGTCGAGTTCGTCATCAAGGTACCCCATCATGAGGTCCTTGTAATCCGGGCAGGTCATATATGCCTACCTCCTTTCTGATCGTCCAACATCACTTTGAGTTTCTTACGCGCGTGATAAAGCCTGCTCATCACCGTCCCCTTGCTGCAAAACAGGTTCTCGGCAATCTCGTCGTAAGACATATTCTGAAAATGTCGCAATATTATCACCTCCCGATGTTTTTCCTTGAGCCGCCCTATCGCCTCCCACACCTTACTTTTGGTCTCATTGGCCTCTGCGACGGCCTCCGGGTCGAACCATGCTGTGCCCGTAGCCTCAGCGGGAAGATAACCCGTTTCCTCGAGATTGCCGGTCGAGCGGCTGACGCGTTTTCTCAGGTGCGTAAAGCAGAGGTTCTTCAGGATCTGGTAAAACCAGGGGAAGAATTTGCTGTGTGATTTGAGTTTGTCGATGTTGCGCAGGGCCCTGTAAAATGCCTCCTGCGAAAGCTCTAAGGCATCGTCTCGATTGCCTACAAGCCCTAATGCGATGGAATACGCCTGTTTCATATATCTATTGACAATCCACTCGAACGCCTCCGGACGGCCCCGCTGGCAGCGCTGTATCGCCAGTGTCTGCTGATCACATACGCTGTGCAATTTTCCAACTCCCATCTGCCTATAGCCCGTCCGGTCTCGTTTATCCGCCGAAACCTGTCCTTATCATTAATATAGACACGTCACCCAACGCATTATTCAATAAAAATCTCTCCCCAGCCCCGATCTTGCCGCCTACAGGCCTAAACCGGACCCACTTACACCCGGAATATAACCCCCGCTGTGGCCTGCGTCAAAGGCTAAATTTGGTTTTTGCGGAGCCAAGACGATGGTGGATGCCGGTATACGACCATCGGTCCCGATAAATCGGGACACGCTGCCACCCGGCGCTGCGAACTGTGGCGCAGCTCTGCAAATGTCCCCGCAAATCAGGGATTGCGCAAAATGCCGTTTTGGGCTGCGCAAAATGGCTAATAAAAATCAGGGATTTCCCTTGCATTAATTTTCGGGATACGATATACTGAGAATTGAATGGTTGCGAGGGAGCCGATATATCCTCTTGTCTGGCCGACGGAGCGAGGGCCGCGAGGGGTTATTATTGCCTGCACATGGAGGGCGGGTTCTGTTCCTTAAATTAGTACCGCGTGTGTGCGGGCCGATGGCGGCAGCGCCAAAACGAAACGGCTGGCAGCAGCGGATTTGTTCCGGGCTGAGGCGATCTGGTCTGGAGAGTGAGCTTGTGCGAGAGAGCTTGTGGAGGATAAATGAGGAGCATTTGTGGAAAGCATGTCAAGTCAGGATCAGTTTACGTCTGCGTCTATACACAAGCCAGAGCCATTGTCCATCTATCAACTGCGATTCATGGTTTTCGGTGTGGACCGAAAGCATCTGAAATATTCAAACCGTTTTTAATATTGTTGGAGGAGTAGCTTATGAACGAAAATTTATTCTCGTGTGAGTTAATTAATACTATTTTTGAAAGGAGGACGTTTATGTTTAGGAAATTATGTTTGTTAACAGTATTGGTGGCGATGGTCGCCATCACAGCCAATGTGGCACAGGCAGTAGGCCCTGTAATGGAGCCGTTTGGCACCGTGGGCACCATAGACGGCGTTGGTGCAGCCGACGAGACAGTGCTGACGCAGACTGGTTCGGGGCTTACCTGGGGTGGTTACAACACTTATACCGGCACCAAGATCGGCGGTCATCTCGTGGAGGTAGGCGCCGCCGGCGTTAAACTTGGCAAGTGGCCGGCGACAATCGGCGGGGCTTACGCCTACACGGAGTTTCCATCGCTTATCATGAGCAATGGCGCAAAACTCAAGTTCGTGGCTGAGGAAAACACAATGGCAGACGTCGAAGTCTCCATACTCCTTAAGGCCGATGGCGTCTGGTACGTCAGTGACGCCCCCGTGATTATCAATGATACCGCTGGTGGCGATGGCAACAAGGCGCCTTACGACTTCGACCCAGCGACCGCAACATGGGACTCACTTAGCGCTGGTACTAATGCCACGATCTATTCAATGGCAGACGGCGACGAAGCGGCACTGGTCCCCGACGGCGTAACCGGTATTGTCCTTACCACCGAACTGGGTAACATAACCGGTGGCGGCTTCTTCTTGCGCATAGTTGAAGAGAAGGATAATATTATGATCGATGACATCGTGTGGGAGCAGGATCCTACGATAAATGCACCGCCCGATCCCAGGATCGGTGACAACCAGAAGAAGAACGTAAAGGCTACACCTTACTTCTTTAACTTCCCGCAGTCATTGAACGGTTCGTTTTTCGAGGACGACGACAAACCCGGTCCAGCGGCGCCAAGTTGGGCACTGACCTCGGCAACGTCTGCTATCCCGGAACCTGTGTTCTGGAAGACCGACGGTATCGGCGGACCCAGGTATGATGCCAGCGACACACCGGACCCGAATATTGACCTGCCCGTTGGTATCTTTGTGATGCATCTGGAAGGCTATGACGGCGACCTTTATGCCGATCCCAACGCGACGGCAACCAGGACGGTCGTCAATAATAAGAACTTCCAGAACCTTACCGCAAGTGCGCCGAGCACGTCATCACTTACAGGTGGCGACATTACTGTCACCGGTTCTTACACCACTCCCGACGACGATGAAGGCGGCGAGTTTAGCGTAGTAACCACGACGTGGTACCTCGAAGACGGTCCCGCGGGCGGGGCTGTTGCGTTTGGCGATGCCGGCAGCCTTATCACTACGGCAGGTTTCTCAGGCGCCGCAGGTGTCTATACGCTTCGACTGGAAGCACATGAGGACGCCATGGGTATCACAGAGGCCAAGGACGCTAACGAATTGGTCGACATCACAGTCTATGAGCATCAGTTCAAGTTCCTCGACGATGTCGAGCTCACGGACGATACATTTACCCGCGGCGGCAGCAACGAAGATGATGTCAATGGCGCTGACAACGAAATGGATAGCAGGGAAGGGACAAACGCCAAGCTCAGACGCGCTTACGTCAAGTTCGACACGAGTGCGGTTAGCGGCAGCGTTCTTTCCGCAACATTTAGCGCCGTTCCGTTTGCCGATGCCACCTTCGACAGTGCCATCTATGCCACTACCTATGGCGACGGCGGCGAATGGTTCGAACATGAACTGTCAGACGCTAACAACGTTCTGGTTAAGGGCGCAGTAGTCGCTACTCAGGCTGGCCCCCAGGTCCAAAAGGAACGAGTGGAATATGCCCTTTCGGATCTCGTGCAGACACCAGACGGCAAGACAACACTGCAGCTCGTTCTCGTCGACAGTAACCTGAACAAGGGCTGGTACACCAAGGAAAAAGGCTCCAATATTCCGAAGCTCAGCGTCCTCTATGATCCCAACGGCATGTACAATCCTTCACCTGCCGACGGAGCATTAGGCGTAGACCCGCTTCTTGCAGAATTGAGCTGGAAGGCACAGAAGGGCAACAACTTTGAAGTGTTCTTCGGCCCATCAGCAGGTGCTATCGTCAGCATAGGCACCGCAGCCCCCATCGGCGACACGGTAACATTCCCGTTCACGATCGGCCCGCTGGCAACAAGCACAAGCTACACGTGGTACGTTATCGGCGACGATGGCGCAACACCTGGTCCGGAGTGGACCTTCGCATCGGTCGATCTTCCGATCAATGTAACTCCAGCCCAGGATACAGCAGTAACACCGGGCAATGCGGACGAAGATAGTCTCTCATGGACAGGCGGCGACACTGCTACAACCACTGACCTGTACATCGGCACCGATGAGGCGCTGGTCATCGCAGGTGATTCCAGCGTCAAGATCGCTGATATCACACAGCTCTACAGGCCTGATCTGGCACTAAGTGGGGACGTCAATTACGGCGGATCAACGGCAACCTACTACTGGAAGCTGGTCGCAAATACCCCGTCCGGTGCTCTGGAAGGCGATGTCACCAGCTTTGACGTTGACGTCAAGTCACGAATCGACAACTTCACCGACGGACTCGTCGGCATGAATGCCACATGGGCAGCCTCCGGCACCAGCACGTCGGATGAGCCCACCGTGGTCCTAATCAACGGCAATATTGATCAGGAGCCCACCGATGACTCAGGGGCAACAGCACAGTCCTTAAAGCTCGTCTACAACGAGCCCAACGGTCTGTCCGCTGTTACGGCTACATTCAGCCACCTCAAGGACATGAGCGTCGCCGGATCTAATACCGCAGCCCTGCGGTTCCAGTTCCACGGCGGACCCGGTAACGACGATCCTGGTGTCCTTACCATTACTCTTATCGACGACAACGACGTCAATGCCGTGCAGACTTTAACGCCCGGCGAAGGCGACCTTGAGGACTGGGATGAGTATCTCTGGGCCAACTGGGACAACGTCGATGTCAGTCTTGACGCCTTTGTGGGCGGCGCCGACAGAAGCGCCATTAAGAGCATGACCATCAGCATAGGTGACGGCGAAGGTACCGAGAGCGGTGCTGTCTACTTTGACCTGTTCCAGCTCTATTCCACGCGTTGTCTGACGAGAGTTGTCGATTTCTACTTCAACAACAGTGACTGCGCTGCTGACGTTAACGAGGTGGTAAACCTTGCTGAGAGATGGCTCGTCGATATGAATCCGGATACCGTTACAGGCAGTGCTCCTGGGACAGCTCCCGTGATGCACTTTACCTATGATGGGCTAACCTTTGACGGCACGAAAACGTTTACCGGCGAGTACGGTCACACCACGGCGAAGACAGGCGGCGCCAATCCGTCACAGGATGCCGAATTCGCACCGACGGATACTTCTGCACCGGGCAACAGCCACAGCATGCGGGTCGACTACGACCTCGCTACCGACAGCAAGATGGAGACCACCAGCTTCTCGTTTAGTCCCAACGACAACGCTTCGGTTTCTGTGTGGGTAAAGCCTGACCCGATTCGGCTTGTCAATCGCGGAAAACTCGCAACACAGAGAGTTTTCCAGATGAAGGCCAATGGCAAGGCCACCTGGTGGAAGCTTGAGTACGATTCCAACGGCAACGCTGAGGCCGGCGGCACCGGCATTGAAACTGTCGGCGAAGCTGCTGACATCAGTGATCTGGAAGGGAACTGGGTCCACCTGGCGTATGTCCACGACTATGACAACAACAGAAACGCCATATACGTCAACGGAATCCTGACGGAAGAAAAAACCGTCCCCGATGCGTTCCCAGGCACTATAACCAACTTGAGAATGCCTAACACCGGCTCGAACACCTTTGGCGGCCTGATCGACGAGTTCAAGATGTTTGACTATGCCTTGACGCAGGAGAACGTTGTGTACCTGGCCGACGAGGCCTCGGTAAGCTCTCCGAGGAACATCTTTGGCGGCGGTGCCGATCTCAACAACGATGGCGTATTCAACATCGCAGACCTTGCAGAACTGGGTGCGGACTATCAGCGTAACAATGTCCTGTTCCCGTAAGGCAGTAGTGTTAAGCAGCTAAGGCGTTTTTTAGCTGTAAGTAAGTTACAGGCCCATGCCGCTCTGTGCGGTGTGGGCCTTTTTTTGATTCTCAACCTGACCGTTTTTTCAAAACGGCCCAGCTTGATTAGTCGTTAGTCGATAGTATTTAGTATTTAGTCGGTTGAGGCCGACTTTGTCGGCAGCTGTTTTAAGTTCTCGTTCTGTAACGGGTTAAACCCACCTGTTAACTGCCTGAATCGGCGATTTGGCGATGTCAGGGCCGATTTTGCCTCTGCAAGCCGCGATAATTGCCCGATTACCACCTTTTTTGCAAAAAAAAATTCGTAAAAAAAATGATAAGGGGGTTGCTTTTTATCGGGCAATAGTGTAATATGAAAGGGTACGGCTTTGTGTAAACACCAGTAAAGTATTCGGCGGCTGGGATTTATCCTCTTGAACCGCTCATGGAGTGAGGGGCAAAAGAGTCGTCGCCGAAGTCCGCAAAGGGGTGTTCAGGTTTGCGGTGAGCGAGGTGAGCGAATAGCTGTGGAGGCTGCCTGGTTCCTTTGATTACAGGCGGTTATGCGTGATGATTAGAACCATGCGCATTTAACCAACCGCTGGCATAAGGGGCCGGATTCTTCGAAAAGGCGTCTCCACGAAAGTATATATTTGACCCGGGAGAATTGCTATGGAGCGAATGGGTGCATCACGAACGCACCATCTCATGTCGGGTGTCGGGAAGGGCTTCCGTCACTGGCTGGCTATGTATAACCGCACTGGCATTTCTCCGTTTTCTTTTTTATCCCAAAATCTTCGCAATGGGCGTCTTCTGCGCATACCTGCGGCGCCGGCGAACCGTCCGGCTCATACAGGCCTGCGATGCGAATATATGCGCGAATTATAGATGGCTACAATATTGGCCCGGTGTGGTGCCGGGCTGGATTGAAACAATAGACCGCTGTATTAGGAAACAAGGAGGATAAAAGGACAAACAAGAAGGCAGTATCAAACGGGAGATTTGAGAGAGCCTGGGCCAATTTGGCCTGTTTGACAGTGGTAAGTTAAGTTACGTGTGTAGATCAGAGATTTTGGAGAAAAGTGGGTGTTTGTAATGCAGGGCTATAGTTCGGTCGAGGAATGTACCATATCGCAGCGAAGGCTGGGCGCCGCTGAGGCATCAGTCGACAGTCGGTTTCTGCCATTTATTCCCACCAGTGTTGGCAATGCACCCAATGTATGCGTCCTGGCCGCACCTTACGGCGTTCGGCCAATGCGCATCAGAGAGTTTATTGGAAGGAAACATGAAGAACATTTTATAGAGGCCCGGCTTGGTGCCGGTTGCAGCTTCGAAAAAATTATTTCGTTCATCAGGGATTCCGTGATGAATGCGAAGTTGTCATGTCTTTTTATTAATTCGATCGCTTTTATTGAAAGGAGGATCGCTTATGTGTAAGAAACAATTCCTTTTATTGGTGCTGATGGTCAGTATCGTAGCCGCCCCGGGGTGGGCAGCTATTATTGAAACATTTACCGTTCAGGATGCATTTACTATCGATGCGAATTTTGAGGGTGAAACGCCTGGGACGATGAGCGGTACGATAGCAGGTGTGCACAGCGGCTTCTTGTGGGGCGGTCAATCAGACGATCGCCAGGGCAATGCCACCAGCAACAACCGGTCTATTGATGCCAACGGGCGCTGGTTAGTGTTCAACAGTAACACGATCCGCACCAGGGCCTATGCCTACACGATCTTCGATCCGAACACCGAATTGTGGCATACGCCGGAGATCACGATCGACCTTAGCGGCGGGTCCGCGCAGGTTCAGGTCAGGGGTGATGTGGCCCAGAACGACGACGAGGAAGGCACGGTGGTGGTCGGCCTTAAGCTGCTGATCAGAGATGCCGCTGGCGACTGGTTCCTTAGGGAGACTGAATTTCAACTTGGCTCGCCGGTGACAACGGAGACCGTGCCAATACCGGGAACGTGGACTGAGGTAACCGGAGGGCACGATCTGGACGCTCTGGCAGGCAGCGATGAAGGGCAGCTTAGCTTTGGTACGGAAGCAGCCGGAAGTCCGGATCTTAGTGCCGTAACCGGTGGTGGTATCCACATTTCGACCAGGCCGAAGGATGAAGAAGGCCTTGGCGCCAATAGAAGCAGGGACGTGCGGATTCACCATATTATCTGGAAAGAGGATAGTTCCGCTTACGACACGCCGCCATACGTTCACGCCGGAAGCGACAGAGAAGGCAACTGGGTTCCGAGCGAACCGCCCGGTGACGAAGAAGCGCATGGTTATGTCGCGATCCAGGGCACCAATCTTGAGGTCAGCGATGACCTTGACGGCGATCCGGATCACGAGTGGATTCTTATATCGAAGCCGATTGGCGCACCAGACCCGGTTTTTGTGCGCAAGAACAGCCCTTACGATAAATATCCGCTTGCAGGACAGGATGAGTTTGCTATGGACCCCAATGCTTATTGCCCTGCGACCGGCGAATACACAATCGCGCTTCTGGCCAGCGATGGCGGGCAGTTCGGCGCCGATTACATGGACATCGACGTGCGGGAGAATCATCCGCCTACAGTCGGCGGCGTCGGAGGCAATGACGACCGGACGGTTTACGTGGCAACTGGCTGCGAGCTGTTCGATCCTCTGGAGGTACTGGGTCCGTGGAACATTGGATTGCAGTACAGTAGCGGCACGCCACCTTATGATGAGATTGAGAACGGAAACGGCTTTTTCGCGAACATAAATGACGATGGTTTCCCTCGCGACGGCAGCGGCTATCCGTATAAGGGCGACCTGTCTATGTTCTGGAAAGTAATCGAGCAACCTGACGACTCAGCGGTTACATTCTGGAAGACCGACGGAAAGGGCGGCGCAAGAGTCGAGTCGATTGATACTTATTACGCTGATGACGGCGAAGATCCGAACATTATGTTCGACACGGTTGGCGAGTACAGGCTTCACCTGATGGCCTATGACGGGGTATTGTGGAACTATCCTGCTGACCCCAATGGCGAGGCGTACATCAACGTAATCGACAACCAGGTGCCGACGGTTAATGCCGGTGATGACCTCAACGCGATTCTTAAGGACAATGATTTTATCTTCCTCGAGGGCACGGCTGGCGACGATGACTATCCGAAGTGTCCGAATTCGCTAAAGACGACCTGGTATGTTGACAGCGGTCCTGCCGGTGCGACATTCAGCTTCGACGATGCTTCGAGTCTGACCACCAAGCTTACCTTTGTGAACAAGACCGAAGGTGCTTATACATTGCGGCTTCAGGCCCATGACGGTCATCCGGAAACCGGCGACGCCAATGACTTCATGGATATCCTGGTCAGTAAGCGCAAGTTTGTAAAGATAACGATCAGGCCTTCCGATGACACGTTTATACGCGGCAACCGCGAAACGACGTCCTTTGGTGGGGACTTTAAGATGGACAACCGAGGCGGCCCGGACCATACCAGCAGTGATTACAGATCGCCGTTCGTCAAGTTCGATCTCGACGTGATACCGGGCAGTGTTCAGCATCTTGTGGCAAAACTGACGTTCATGCCGGAAGATAACTTTCAATGGCCTGATCTAGCAGCGGATATGCTTGTCGCTGGCGAGACCGGCGATACTATTGTCCGTGCGGTTACTTATGGTCCGAGCAGCGGCTGGTCTGAAGGGCCCACAACTGACGAGGGCGAGCAACTGACGACCGATCCGAAGGTGGCTCTGACAATGGGCAATTTCGACATGGTCATTGGCGATGAGCTTGACCGTTGGGACTATATCCTCGGTGACGACACCGGTACTGAAAACGGCGGAAGCGCACTGAAGGGTGAGATAAGGACGCCTCCGTTTAATGTCGATAACATGGTAATCGAAAGCGACAACAGTGTCACGTTCCAGATTCTCACGGATCAGTGGAACGATAACACCCGACAGATCTACACGAAAGAGGCTGTAGGCGGCGACGGCGGTCTGACAGCAGGTATGTACGGCGGTGCAGAACTGACGGTGTACTACGATCCGAACCAGCCTTACAGGCCCAGTCCGGGTAACATGGCAACGGGCCTGAACGAAACGAGCATTGAGCTTGGCTGGAAGTCGCATGGCAACGACACGTTTGACATCTACTTCAGCAGCAGTAAGACGTTGGTTGAGGATCTGAATCCTTCTGTGAAGGTTGGCAGTGCATCTGCCAAGCCAGGCCATGATCTCCCGGATGGCGATCCTAACGTATGGTTTGATCTTACGGGTGTAACCGGTACTTTGGATCGTTCTACGGTGTACTACTGGATTGTCGATCCCGATATGGGTGCCAACAGTGACCTGTGGCAGTTGAGGACTATAGATCCACCTGTCCTTGTAAATCCGCAGGAAGGCGATGTCGTGAGACCTGGTCGTCCGTTTGAGGCTGAGAGTAACCGTACGTCACAGCCTGAGTACTTCCAGTGGTCCGGCGGGGCAGAGGCGGACAGCTTCGATCTGTATATCAGCACCAACGAATCCGACGTCGTAAACATGACCGGCTTTAAGGTCACCGACGTTGAGAGTCCGTACGAACCGAACCAGGCATTTGTGCTTACACTTAGTACCTATAATCTCAACGATGACAGTAGTCAAAGCGAAAGGGACCTCTACTGGAGTACGGCTGCGGTGTACTACTGGCGTATAGTCGGTAATGTTGACGGTGGTGATCCGCTAATCAGCCCGGTACAGAGTTTCGGGGTAGACCAGTACGACCTGATTGACAACTTCAGTGACTACGATAACGGTTTTGACAATCGTAAAGGTAAGTGGAGTGCCAGTGGCGGGGCAACAATAACGTGGATCAACAGCGACCCGCCCGGGACGCCCGGATACGGCGGAAACAACCTGGAGATGGTTTACAACGATAACGCTGGTGCCAGCAGGGCGACGTTCTTGTTCGTCGAGCCGAGAGACTGGTCCCCGGCTGTCAATCGTCACGTGATCAGCTTCCAGTTCCTTGGATTTGATGGCAACGATCGCGAAGACGTTTATTTCACGGTTACTGACACCAGTAACAACAGCCATTCGGAGGCCTACGATCCGAACGAGTTCGAAAAATACTATGGGAACCCGTGGTTGGACTTTGGAAGGACATACTTTGATCTTGCACCGTTTGCCGATGCGGGTGTTAACTTAAGTTCGGTGAAGAGTTACGGTTACGGTATTGGTGACGGCCTTGAGCCTATGGGCCAGGGTACGGTACACTTCGACGGTGGCCAGATATGGTCGAGGCATTGCCGGGCAGGCAAATTCGACTACATGTTCGCAGGCGGCGATTGCAATGTTGACGCCAACGAGGTGCTGGATCTGGTGGAAAGATGGCTGGCGGTGCCGGAAACGATTATCGCAGCCGGCAGTATTCCGTCGGACAGTCTGGAGCTTCACTTCACGTTTGATGATGACACCACCACAGATACGCTTCTTAGCAGCAACGAACTGGCCGGGCTCTTGACGTTGGACCTGAATGCCGGCAATGTGTTCCAAGTCACGCCCGGTTTCGATGGAGCTACGGGAGGTTGCATTGAGGTAAGCCGTATTACGGAAATTCGGAAACGCGGCATTGAAGGGACTCTTAGTAATGCCAATCCGTCCTGTTCGGCTTCTATATGGCTCAAGGGCAATGATGTAATTGGCGAAGACTTCGGCAATCTTGATCCTGACGGCGAGATGGATGGTCTCAGGGCTTGGAGAATGCGGGGCAATAATTTGGTCAACGGCGGCGGCAATAGCTGGATTCTCGACATGCGTGTACCTCACGACGACGGCGGTATAGAGATGCGGATGGATAGCTTTGATGCAGCCAAAAGCCAGCAGAACCTCGTATTCGACCAGGACGACACCGTGCCTGCCGACTGGCAGGGGCAGTGGAACCATCTTGCATTTACGTGGGACGGTGTATCGGGTACAACGGCCCTTTACCACAACGGCAGGAGAGTAGACCGCGAAGGCTTTGACGCCGACGACTACGAAGACAAGGCTGGGGTGTTCATGGGCGAATTAATCGACCGTATCAACCTGCCTGACAACAACCGCTATACTGGGTTAATAGACGAATTCCGGTTCTACAGCCGTGTGCTGACGCACTCAGAAGTCCTGGCCCTTGCGGGCGAGGCCTCTATGGAGGTGCCAGTAGATGGTACCGGAGCAGACACCAACAATGACGGCGTGTTCAACATGGCTGATCTGGCCGAGATATCAGCGCACTGGGGCCTCAGGGAAGTTCTATGGCCGTAGTAGTAGTTGTTTTAAGCAGCTAATCGTTCATTGGCTGTGAGTAAGTAAGTTACGGGCCCGCGCCGAAGATTTGGCGTGGGCCCTTTTTAATTTACTATCTACTATTTGCTATTTGCTACCTGCTATTTACTATTTGCTATTGCCGCGGGTCGGGTTTTTTATGCTCGCAGACCACTACACTACCCCCAGCCGCGACCGCCCTGCCAAACCGGGTGTCATACCAATTCCACTAAAAAAATGCGCGTCAGTCCGTAGGATGGGTAACTTGTTACCCATGCGGTTCTGTAAGCTCCTCCGTCAGCATGGGTAACAAGTTACCCATCCTACAGGACTTATACCAGTCCCATTTTAAGAATGCGTTCGGTGCCATGCTTGTGCTTGTGCTTGCACAAGCATGTTTGGGTGTAAATAGATTTGATTTAGTTACTGACTCGCATTTTTTTAGGAGGATTGGTATCACTTCTTCGGTATTGGCCATTCCAAGGCGATCTTTGCATATCCTGGGCTGGCAGGCTGGCTGGGGGCGGGTATTTGCGCAAAAGGCCCGTTTGGGGGCAAAATTTGCGCAAAATGGTGAGAAAAAACACAAAAATGGCTTTACTTCCCCTCCCCGATAGTGTATATTGGTAGATGTAGGGTTGCGTGGGAAGCTGTGTAGTCTCCTCATTTGTGATATGCACAGAGTTGAGGGCCGGGAGGGCTTTACCAACATCCGCTCAGGGCTTACCGCGCGTTTGGCGCTGTTATTGCGGCATTCGCTGACAGGCTGGGGCGGCTATCTCACAGCGGCATAGAAGCTGCGACCCCCCTACCGGAACCGACAGT
>DAOVVQ010000037.1 GCA_030637065.1 Planctomycetota bacterium | reverse complement strand
GCGTTGTTAAAGAGATTTCCGTCTTTTCCGTCAAGTGCATCGCCGGGATTGCCTGAAGGGGTGTAGATCTCGGTGGTCGCGTAGGCATCAAGCGTACTAACAGGGCCGATATGCCATTTACCAAAATGGCCTGTCCGGTAGCCATGATTCTTAAGCAACTCGGTAATGGTAATATGTTCGTCGAAACCATAGTCGGCAACAGGGTGGTCTGCAAATCGCTGGGGTGCGCGGCCCGTCATGTAGCCGGTTCTGCTGGGAAGGCAGGTTCTGCCCGTGGAATACGCCTGAGTAAACCGGACCCCTTCGGTAGCGAGCTTATCGATCGCCGGCGTTTTTGCATACGGGTGACCATAACAGCTTAAATCGGCATAACCGAAGTCGTCTGCATAGATAAAGACGATGTTGGGCATTTCCGAAGAGGCGGCGGTACCGGTCGTTGCACTGGCTGGGGCCGACGGGGAACCGATATTAGGTGGTGTTGCTCCGTCACGCATTTTTACCGTATAGGTGTACTGAGTCTCCGGCGATAAACCACCGTCACTGTAACCCGAAGAGGTCTGCCAGCCGCTGTCATCGCCGCCGGAGTTGCCGGAGATTTCCGCAAAGTAATACTCAACAGGACCGGTTACATCGCTCCCTGTCGTTGCCGTCATGGTAATTACCGTACCGCTGAGCGCATGAGGCTTAGTTGTAAACGTAGCGGCGTTGGGGTCAGGTGGATCCGTATCAATAACAGGAGGACCAACAACGCCCCACATAAATTTCGTATCAGGCTCTATGGTAGCTCTGGTTACCTTTAAATATTTATTAACGCCCTGGACTTTTACGTACTTCCCAAGAGAGGCGTTTCGAAAAGAGATCGTTCCATCGCCATTTTCGATCCATTTAAAAAGTACGTTTGGATCGGTTGTCGATGTGGTCTCCGCTCTCAATATATTAGATGTCGTGCTCGTATCGGCTCTGGCATACATTGAATTGGCCGCCGACTTGAGCAGGATGTTATCGCTGCCGGCATCTTCGACGATGAATTGCTCATTGGCTGCGACAGTCGGGCTACTCAATGCTATCAAGGCATTGTCTCTGCCTGGATCCATCTCCACATAAAAACCCGTATCGATCGAGTAGAGCCAAATGGTATCGCCTACAGGCGCAGCGGCTTGTAACAACCCCGCATGGGCCAATAAAAACATCGATAACACGGGAATAAACAGCCTGCTTCTCATCACAATGGCCTCCTGATCATTTTAGCCACAAATACTATCTAAGCTCGACTTTATAAGGCCTCATTATACCAGAATTCATCCCGTTTTTCAAGGTTTATCAATATTTATCCGCCTATGGCCGGATTCGCTTTTTCGGACATAGCGAGCCATAACCGAAAATCATCGGCATAGGAATTTGGCACTGCACAGGCTAATCGGCCAGTCTCTGGACTTGAGAACCAGAAGCCTGTTTTTCCGATCAGTAGTTGGCCGTTGAACCAAGTGACTTCCCGCACAGAGGCTAACCGGCTGCGGCTTATCTCTGAACGTTTTCCAACGATAGGCTGAAAGATCAAAGAATTCTGACCAAGGACTATTATACCAGCCGACTGCATTATCCCTCGAACGATAAGTCCAGGAATGACTTTTCCCTCAGTTGTAGAGATTTCATCAGATAGTCGCGATATGCGTTTACCGACCGGCCCATAAATAATGGTGAAGAAAGGACCAAAACCTGCAAATGCGAGGGGGATCAGACCTTTGGTGCCAATGCGGAAGAAGAGAATGCAGGAGATAACGACAGGAATGCCCATTGCTGTTAACACAAACGCCTTGAGCATTGGGGGTTCCCATAGCCAGTGATCAATAAGAGGCCGTTTGTTAACGTTCATCATGTTCACCTTTCTTCTAATAACAGGCTCTTAACGATGATCATGCAGTCTGTATAATTGTCCCTAGCGATCATTTTTCGGTCAGCCAGGTTGGGCCTATGCTTACGTCTACTTTTAGCGGGACGTCGAATTTTACGGCGTTTGTCATTTCTTCGGCTATCCATTTCGAGTGCTCTTCGGCTTCGGTTTTGGCAAGCTCGAAGACGAGTTCATCGTGGATCTGCAGGATCATTTTCATGTCCGGATATTCCTGTTCGATCCGCCCTTGGATGTTAATCATTGCCACTTTGATCAGATCGGCTGCGGAGCCCTGGATGACGGTATTGATCGTCAGTCGCTCGGCTAACGAACGCTTGTTGAAATTTTTGCTGTCGAGGTCCGTGATCCGCCTTCGCCGGCCTAAGGTAGTCTCGGCGTAACCGTCCCGCTTTGCCTTGGCGATCGCCTCGTCCATGAAGCGGCGAATCGAGCTGTAGCGGGCGAAATAGTCCTCGATAAATTTTTTGGCCTCGGCCTGGCTGATACCGACGGTCCGGCTCAGGCCGAAGGGGCCCTGGCCGTAAATAATCCCGAAATTGACCGCCTTGCACTGCGACCGCATCTCGCTGGTGACGTCTTCGAGGTCGACATCGTATATCTGCGAGGCGACGAAGCGGTGGATATCCCGGTCGGCTGAGAAGGCTTCCAGCAGCGCGGCATCCTGTGAAAAATGCGCCAGGAGCCGCAGCTCGATCTGCGAATAGTCCGCGCTCAAAATGCAGTCGGTTTTTGCCGCGGGAATAAACGCAGAGCGGATCTTTCTGCCAAGTTCGGTGCGAATGGGTATGTTTTGCAGGTTAGGGTCGCTGGAGCTTAATCGGCCCGTGGCGGTTATCGTCTGGTTGAACGAGGCATGGACGCGATCGGTCCGCGGGTTGATAAGGGTCCCGAGTTTGTTGACGTAAGTATTCATCAGCTTGACGATCTGGCGGTACTGAATGACCAGCGGTACGATCTCGTGGTCGCCGCTAAGCTGTTCGAGCACGGCGGCGTCGGTACTCCTGCGGGTCTTGCCGGAACGGACCGATTGTAAGCCAAGCCGGTCGAACAGCACCTCGCCGAGCTGTTTAGGCGAATCGATGTTAAAGACCGTGCCAGCGAGGGAGTGGATTTGTTCGGTCAGGTCGTCAACTGTATCGGTCATAGTCGAGGACATGTCGCGCAGGAGCCGGGTATCGAGCGAGACGCCGTTTTGCTCCATCTGCGCCAGGACCGGGACGAGCGGCATTTCGACCTCCTCGAAGAGTTTCTTGAGTGCCGGCTGGCTGTTGAGCCTTGCAGAGAGGTACTCGTAGAGCAAAAAAGTAACGTCGGCATCCTCGGCGGCATAGTCAGCGGCGGTCTCGGTGTCGACCATATCGAACGTTAACTGGTTCTTGCCCTTGCCGATCAGGGCCGATATCGGTATGGGCTCGTAATTGAGATAATCCTTCGCCATCGCATCCATGCCGTGGCTCCTTCGGTCGGTCGCAAGGACATACGAGGCGACCATCGTATCGAAGCAAACGCCCTTTAGCGGCATCTGGGCATTGCTCAGGATCAGCATGTCGTACTTGATATTCTGACCGATCTTGCCGATCTTGTCGTCGGCGAGGATGGGGCCGATCTTCTTTTGGACGGTTTTCAGGTCGAGATGCTTTTGCCCGAGCGGCGCCTTTAAGGTCAGATAGAAGCCCTCGTCGCGTTTCCACGAAAAACTCATGCCGACTATATCGGCCCGCATTGCGTTAAGGGCCGTTGTTTCGGTGTCGATGGCGAAGAGCTTTTGTTTTTTCAATTCTGCGAAGAATTTATCGAATTTCTCGTCGGTGTCGACCAGAAGGTAGTTCTTCTTTACGGTCTTTCTTGTTTGCAATTCCGCTGGGCCGGTCCCGATATCCGCGGCCCCTTCGCCTCCGCCTGTGATTACTCCTTCCGCGGCCTTTAGTCCCAATTGCGAGATCAGTCTCGTAAAACCCAGCTCCGAAAATAGCTGTGAGAGCTTGTCGTCATCGTGTTTACGCACGGCGAAACTGCCCAAGTCGATGTCGATGGGCACCGCACAGTCGATCGTGACGAGTTTGCGACTGAGATAGGCGATGTCCCTGGAATTTCGCAGGCTGTCGCCGCGTTTGCCCTTGATGTCGCCTTCGTGTTCGTAGAGATTGTCCATGGAGCCATACTGCTGGATCCACCCCAGCGCCGTCTTCGGGCCGACATCGGCAACGCCGGGGATATTGTCGGCGGTATCGCCCTGAAGGGCAAGGCAATCGATGAACTGGCCCGGCGTGATCTGCATGTCAGCCATCAACGATTTGGTATCGGTCCGCTTTCCGGTCTTGATATCGTAGGTAAACGTATGGTCGTCGAGGAGCTGGAGCATGTCCTTGTCTTTGGAGCAGATATACGAATCGACCCCCGCCGCCGACGCCTTTGCCGACAGCGTCCCGATAATGTCGTCGGCCTCGAAGCCGTCTATCCGCAGCACGGGGATATTCATCGCGTCCAGAATCCGCCCGATCTGCTCGATCTGCACCGGCAGGTCGTCCGGCATGGGCTTGCGGTGGGCCTTGTAGTCCGGGTATATATCGCTCCTGAATGTCTTACCCTTGCTGTCCATCGCCACGACCAGCATGTCCGGCTCGTCGCGTTTCATCAGTCCCAGCAGGGCTGTCGTGAAGATATAGCTCGCCTTCGTCGGCTCGCCGGCGGGGCTGGTTAAGGGACGCATCGGGGCGTAATAGGCCGCGTAGATGTGGGCGTGGCCGTCGATTATGTACAGATTCTTCGTTTTTTTTGTCATAGGGCACAGTATAGTGCCGCGCAGGCGGTAAGGAAAATGATATTTGCGGCTGGGGCGCTTGATTTTTCGAGATTGGCCCGATATCCTGTCAGCCGCTACGTGCGATCTCAGCCAGCGGCGACTGTTATATGGCTGTCGATGGCGGTTCTTATAAGACAGGAAGGGAAACTATGCCGAAAAATGACGATAAATCCGGGGCCAAAATGACTTTGACGGATGTTCTGCCGGTTCTGCGTGGGCTGCTTGCCGAGCCAACGGGCACTCAGGATGTCCCGTATGAGCCGGTCATTCTTAAGAGCCTTATCGGGCCGGAGGCGATCGACTTTGCCGCTGGGCCGTTAGAGACGCCGGGTCCCTTAGGCGGGCTGGCGGAAGGCTGCCGCGGGCCTGTTCTGCATGTCGATTCGATGGACGCCGCTGATACGGCCCAGGAGATACGGCAGCAGCTTGGGGGCCTTCTGGACGAATATCAAAAGGCGAATGACGCCGGGCCGGAGGTGATCGCGATCAAGGGTATGGGCGCTATCATTGTTGACAAAGCCGCCGGCGACGGTGATGGGCCTCTGAAAAACCGCGTTGCCCTTGTGACCGGTGCGGCTGGGGCGATAGGTTACGGAATCTGTAAGGCTCTTCTCGACAACGGATGTTACGTAGCTGCGAGCGATCTGCCCGGCAAAAAACTGGATAGCTTCACCGAGGACCTGCGGGAGCTTTGCCCCGAGCGGGTATGCGGATGCAGCCTCGATGTGACGGATGAGGGCTCGGTAAAGGCCGGTTTTGGCGAGGCGATCCGCAAGTGGGGAGGGGTCGATATTGTCGTGATAAACGCCGGCCTGGGTCACGTTTGCACATTGGATAAAATGCAGCTTGCCGATTTTCAGCGGCTCGAGCGTGTAAATGTCGACGGGACGCTGCTGACGATCGCCGAGGCATCGAGGCAGCTTATCGCCCAGGCTACCGGCGGCGATATCATCATAATCTCGACGAAGAACGTTCCGTCTCCGAGTGCGGGTTTCGGGGCCTACAGCGCGACGAAGGCCGCCTGCCACCAGCTCGGACGGATCGCAAGTATCGAGATGGCGCCGCACGGGGTTCGTGTCAATATGGTCGCGCCGGATGCTGTTTTTACCGGCGGCAAGTACAAGTCAGGATTCTGGGAAGAAGTCGGGGCAAACAGGATGAAGGCCAGAGGTCTGGACGAAGAGGGCCTCCAGCAGTATTACCGCAGCCGCAACCTGCTCAAGGCTGCCATCACCGGCCGGCACGTGGGCAATGCTGTCTTGTTCTTTGTAACGCACCAGACGCCGACGACCGGGGCAACGATCCCAGTAGACGGCGGCCTGCCGGACGCAACGCCAAGATAGCCGCTGTCGATCAAGGACTTATACCGTATTTGGTCATCATTATAGCTTCGAGCCCCGAACGGTCGGTATCCGACAGGACCACATTGAACTCGTAGAACTCGGCTATCAGACCCAAAAAGTCAGCCGTGGCCTTATTGTCGCCGTTGTGGAACTTGCTGGCATCTTCATTGTGTCCCAGCGCACAGTTACCAGAGTGAGCATCCAGTGTTCCAACGTCATTAACATAGCCGATGCTATCGCCGTTTATAAACCCCTCAAAAATTCCTGCAGCGGAATCCAGCACCAACGATGCGATATAAACCGTATCACCGGATACGCCACTACTTAAAAACGTTGGACCCCACGGAGGCGTCGCTTTCGTATCCCAACCGTTAATATACAAACTGTCTTCAGCTAAGTAGAAGTTAAGCCCGCGAGTGCCGCCGCCCTGCTCCCAGATTACCTGCCGGGTGGCAATGTCGCTGCCGGTCCGGAAGACTACAACAAGTGTCTTGGCATTGTGCGTGCCCTTATTGGTGTCCGTGCTGTCGGCAACATCCAGATGCACGCCGCTGCCGTCAAAGGCGATCGCGGGCTCGCCGTTGATTGCCGAGGGCACATACAACGGACGATTAGCCCATGTATCCTGCTTGGCATCGTTATTTTTGGCCTGGTCGTTCCATTTGATTACCAGGTCGTTAGCGTCGACCGTAACGCCGGCGCCGGCGATCAGCTTAACACCCGGCTGAGGCCCCGGAGAAGCGGACTTCTGGCCGGACCAGGCCGACTCCCAGCCGTGTATATCCACCGCTGTGACCACGTAGTAATATGTCACGAAGCTGCTGACACTGCTATCGACGTAATCGGAAGTCGCCAGCGGCGATACGTTTAGTTTCGTATAACCGGAGCCGGAGGTAAGCGAACGATAGACGTTGTAAGTACCCATGTCCGGCTCGGTATTGTCGTCCCAATCCAGGGAAACGTTGCTGGTATTGCCCGTTGCCGAAAAGGCCGCGGGTGCCGCGGGCTCTACTCCCAACAGCCAGTTCAGCGCTATTACCGCAAAGCTGTCCTGCGATACCGTGCCGCTGCCGCTCTGGTTGACAAAGCCGCACCAGTTGTTAAGCTCGGTGCATTCGCCAAACATCCACGAACCGGCGAAGATATCCAGATCGAACTCGTCGATGTCGTTGTCGTAATCGAGGTCGCCGGCGCGAAGCACGGTGATATCGAGGTCGTCATAGTAAAAGCTGCTGCCGTCGGAGCCGCTTAGGCGAAGTTTATAGTCGCCGCGCTTAGAGAAGAACGCGGTCGTATCGACCGAATTGGCGTCGCCGAATACAACGCTGCCGGGCCCTGAGACCAGGGTCCAATTGCATGTTACGCCGACCGGCAGGCTGCACGGGTCTTCCGGATCTGTCAGCGGAAAACCGTCATCGGTCACCGTTGCATCCAGCATGGCGGGGATAGCGGGGATAACCGAACGGTTGGGACCGACATCGATAGCCGGAGGGAAGTTGTCGCCCGCGAAGCATTTGACCTTGCCGTTCTTAAGTGCCATATAGAGCCGACCGTTAGCGGCGATCATCCCGTCGAAGACGGGCGAAGAGTCCAGATCGTACTGAGCTAACGTCCTTCCGTCGGCTGTGGAGACGACCCGTAACAATGCGCCGTTTAAGTCTTCAAGGCCGTCGTCCTGCTGGGCGAGCTTGGACGGCATATCCGGGTCATAAGCCGGGTCGGATGGGTCCATCGCCCAGTGATCGAAGGCCGCTTCCTCGTCGACGACATCTTCCGGGCCGGCAACGAACAACGTCCTGTCGGCTATGGCGATGCCGCGGACAAGGATCTGGAAGTTTTCTTTCGCCCAGTCATACTCGACGGAATCCGATACGGCGTATTTCTCAGCGCTAAAGAGATGATATTCCACTATCGCCGTCTGGTTGTAATACTGCTGGAGCCGCCCGAAACCGTAGACTCTCGAATCGTCAAAGGCCAGGATCCGTCCGCTCGGGGCATGCTTACCAGCGACATGCCAGCCGCCGTAGCTCTCGCCTGCATTCTTGCCGAATGTCCAGTATGTCCGGTGGAACCACGTATCGTCCCGAAGGCTGGTCGGGCAAAGCAGGTGTATCCCCGGGCCCTTCTGGTCCGTACCCAACTCGGGCTCGATCTTCGTGCGAATCCCGTCCAGATCGAACCTTTGCGACCGCATGTAGACCATCTCGCCGTCGCTGGAGAGTATATCGGGCAGTGCAACCGGCATCGTCTTGCCGTCGGTTAAGAACTGGAGGCTCTGGCCCGAACCCGGGTCCAGGTCGTCCATCACATTCTCGGAGATAAGTTCACCCGTAACGGGGTTGATCTTAAGCATTCGCAGGCCGCCGTCGACGAACATGCTCCTTCCGGCAACGCAGTAAATGATATCGTTAAGTATGAGGACGCTTCCCGAAACCGGCCAGACCGACTCGAGCTGCTCGAAACTGGTCATCTTCAATACCTGCGGGGCCGCCAGGAACCGCCAGATGACCGCGCCATCGGTCGCGCGAAGGCAATAGACGTAGCCATCGGCACACCCGAAGATCACCCGTCCTTTATAGATCGTCGGAGGCGAATCGATGCGACCGCCGGCGATAAAGCTCCAATCCAACGCACCATCGGATTCATTCAGGGCATAAAGCGTATGCTTGTGTATGGAAGCGAGATAGAGCTTGCCGTTGGCGATGACAGGCGGGGTCAGCTTGCCTTCAAGCTGCAACTGCCACTCTAATTCCAGCTCCGAAGGAACCACCGAGTCGACGAAACCGCTTCGCATCCGGTCGCCGCGGTAAGTAGGCCAGTCCTCTGTTCCGTGCCCATCGCCATCAGGCTCGCCGTATGCCGGACCGGGTTCAAGACGGTCATTGGCCGGCGTCGTCTGCGGGTACAGCGGATCGGTATGCTCACCGGCAAGTGCGCAGAAACCGAAGAGCTGCGACTGATAGAAACACGCGCAATCGTGCGGCGGGGCATAGATAAGGCCGTTACCGGGCATGATGCCGTAAACGCAGCTACCCCTGACCCAGTGATGTATCTCCCAGTGCTGCTCCGCCTTGGGGTCGACGAACTCGATGCCCATCCGCGAGGTCAGGAAGTAATTATCCGTAGCCTTGGCAGGATAACACCGATGATGCATCCACAGGGCCTCGACGTCAAGCGGGACCTCGGAGGTATTCCCTGAATTCGGGTCCCATCCCGTAAATACGGCTGAGGAGGCGCCGCCGGCAATATCGCCCACCCACGCCTGACCGTCCAGACACAACAGATCATACGGGCAATGATGCCCCGTCTTGGCATGGCTGTCATCCCACAGGACACTACCGTCCACAGTCGACAGGGCGGTTATTGTCGTGCCTGAGTCCATGCCTTGGAAGAGAACCACGCCGTTATAAATAACGAGACTCGTCCCGTTCTTTGGCGAAAATGGTGATTGCAGGGCCACAGGCGCCGAACTCCACACCTCGCTGCCATCGGATCTGTCGAAACAGACGATACCGGTTCCGTTATGAATATACACATGATCCGTGTCAGCGGCGAGGCTCAAAGGGGCAACCGGCGTCTCGGTTTGCCAGAGGATAGTCCCCGACGCCGGATCGATCGCGGTAACCTTGCGATTGGCCCCGTCCCACGGGAACAAATCCGAAGCGCGGTTCCGCGCATCCCAAAGCCACCTCTCCGTCGTCCTGTAGTCGTTCCACAACGTCGAGTTCGGATCGCCGTCCTTGACCATTGCAAACAGCGTGCCCTCCGAATAGATGATCTCCTCGCTCATCGCCGTATTCTTGCTGGTCCATATCTCGCTTCCGGTCGCCGCATCAAGACAGCTAAGGGCCGTGCCATCCAGACCTAAGGTAACAAAAACCCTGTCGTCAATGGCCACCAGCCGCCGGGCTAATTGAGCGGGTCCGCACTTGGCAGGCCACATATTCGTTATCCACGACTCGATCGGCTTTTTCCAGAGGATCGTCCCGTTAAAGGCGTCGCGAGCGATAAGATGCCACTTCGACGGGAGTTGAATACTCATCCGCGAGCCTTCGTCGATGATATAAAAGACACGCCCCCCAGCCGACACACAGGCGCTTACGCTGCTCATCCGGTCATGGTGACGGGACCACATCGGGCTGCCAAGCCACTGAAAACGCCTCGGCGGGGCAACGACAGTGTCGTGCGAGACGGCGTTATTGCTGGCGTCATAAAGCTGGTGCGTCCACTCGTCGATCTCAGCGGGGCGCGGCTTAACCGTCTTGTCCCAGCCGGTGCCGTTGTGGATGTAAGCTGTCCCTTCGGGAGCGAGAACCCGCATGATCTCAGCCATAGGCACGCTGACCGGAACCTCCGAAACGATAAGGTTCACCAGGTTCTCCACAAACGGAAGCCTGCCGAGGCCGTCGAAATCATACTCCTGCGCAGTTACCCTGCCGTAAAGACCCGATGAGTCGATATGACCCTGTGCTGACTGGATATCCCCGGCGTCAGGGTCCAGACCATGCACCAGATAGCTCTCACCGGCCCCAAGATCAGCGGTCAACTCACCGGTGCCGCAGTTAAGATGAACAATAAGCCCGCCCTGCAGGCCGGTATCGCTCAGTATCTGCCCGGCTGAATCGGCGATCGCCACCGAGCAAACACCCGAAACAACAATAAACCCTAACGCTACACAAATTGAACTTATCCGCCTACCAACCATGAGCACCTTCCTTTACTAAATTTAACCGCCTTCGGCGGAACTTTTTTAGACAGGATAACAGGATTAACAAGATTTTTTGAATCGATCCTGTTTTATCCTGTAAATCCTGTCTAAAATACAAATTCCTATACCTTTAATTTTCTGATCGGGGGTTTATATCCCGTATTTTCCCATCAGGTAGTTTTCCAGTCCCGCCCGATCAACCGGCACCAGGACCGTGTTATATTCGTAAAATTCCGCGATCAGTCCGTTAAAGTCGGCGATGCTGTCACCGGCACCGCTGGTGAATTTGCTCTTGCCCTCATTATGACCGAAGGCACAATCGCCAGTATGATTCGCCAGATCCGCTATAGAATCGACACTACCGATAGGCAAACCGTTGACAAATCCCTCGAATGTCGTATTCGCCGCATCGAGAACCATCGTCGCAACATAGACTGTGTTCGGCGAAGCGGGCGTACTAACAAATGCCGGCTCCAACCAGGACGAGGTCCATCCGCCTATGTACAGACGGCCGGAGTAGATATGGAAGTTCAGCCCGTTACCTCCTCCTCCCTGCTCCCAGACGATCTGCAGGGTCGTAACATCCGGGCCGGTCTTAAAGACGATAACCAGCGTCTTGGCCGGGTACGGCCCGCCTGTGTTGATCTCGGTATTGTCAGCGACCTTAAGGTGCTCACCCGTACCGTCAAAGCTGATCGCCGGAAGGCCGTTGATACCGGATGCGACATATTGCGGCATACTCGCGGCATCGCTTTGGGTGGCATCGTTACTGTTTGCCTGGTCGGCCCAAAGCGTGACATTGCCGCTGCCGTCGGTGGTAACGCCCATGCCGGCAACCAGATGCATAACCGCAACCGCAGCCATCGGGCTTGCAGAGGCCTCGACCGAATATTCCGACTCGTACCCAGCCGTATCGACCGCTGTCACCACATAGTAGTACGTGTTAAGATTGACAACCGTCGAATCGATATAAGCCGGATTCGCCAACAGCGAAGAGTTGATCTTTACATATCCCGACCCGGAGGTATCCGAGCGATAGACATTGTACCCGTCCATATCAGGTTCGGTATTGTCGTCCCAGTTCAGCGAAGCTATTCCGTCGCCGCCCGTCGCGACCAGACCCGACGGAGCCGCCGGATATACACCCAGCAGCCAGTTGGCGCCGATCACCGCCAGGCTGCCGACTCCGACCTGACCATTGGCCGCCTGATTGGCCCGGCTGCACCACTCGTTAAGCTCGCTGCAACCATCAAACATCCAGCCGCCGCCAAACAACTCCAGGTCAGATCCGTCAACATCGTCATCTCCGTCCATATCGCCGGGCCGCAGGGCCTTGATATCCAGATCTTTGGACAGCGAAAGCGACCCGTCAGAGGCGCTTAGTCGGATCGTGTAGTCGCCCCACTCGGAAAACGTAACGTTCGTATCCACCGAATTGGCATCGTCGAAGATCGCACTGCCGGGGCCTGAAACCTGACCCCAACTGCACGTTACGCCGATCGGCAGGCTGCACGGGTCGCCCGGATCGATCAGCGGAAAACCGTCATCGGTAACCGTCACGTCAAGCAAAGCGGCTCCCGTAACGATCACCTCGCGGGCCGGGCCAACGGTAACATCAGGCGGATAATTCGAGCTTCTCAAGGCGATCACTTTGCCGCTGGCTAATGAAATGTAAAGCGCGCCGTCAGCCGCGGCCATACCGTCCCAAACCGGGGGCGACTCAAGATCGTACTCGGCAAGTTTACTGCCATCGATCTTCGAGACCACCCATATAACCCCGCCTAACTGGCCTCTGTGGCTGTCGGTATACGTCGCCGCCTCCGCAAAGAGGTCGTCGCGGTCATAATCGAGCTTGTCTTTGACGGGATTGCCCGCAACAAAAATGATATCGTTCGCCAGCAGCATGCTCTTTGAGGTAACGGGAACATCGCTGGACCAACCGTCGACTTTGGCCAACTCAAAGCCGCGCAAACGCGGGTCGAAATAAGAATGGCGAGCAACCGGGAACCCGCGCATTTCGTAGCGGTCGGCCTCATCGAGCAGGAGTATGTCTCCGCAGTCGGTGACTATGTTCTTGCTGCCATAACCGGTGGCAAACCTCCAGTAGGTCCTGTGCTGAAGCCCGCCGTCGAGCAAGCCGCATGTGGCGATAATGTGATCGCCCGGGCTGGCCACGGTATTGAGACTCGCATCGAACGCCTTGTGCCTCATATAAATATTCGTCCCGTCCGTCAGGAGAATGTCGGACTTAAACGCCGAGCCGTCATCGGTCGGAAAGCTGTCGCCATCGAACGGGCCGTACTCATGATAGCGGTGGATAACGCTACCCGTTTGAGGGTCGAGCCCAAAGAGGAATATCCCGCCGTCGACAAAGGAATTTCGACCCGCTGAGAAATAAACCACGCCGTCCTTGACCAAAACACCGCCTTCCACCGGCCAGGGCGACTCCAATTGACTAAAGGCACACATTCGCTTTTCAGGCAGGCCGTTAAACCGCCAGGACAACTCGCCCGTATCGGCCTTGACGCAATAGACCCAGCCGTCGCGAGAGCCAAACATCACCAGGCCTTTATAATACGTCGGCGGCGAATCCACACGACCCGTCGCAACATATCGCCAAAGCTCGGTCCCATCCGAGGCATTCAGGGCATAAACGGTATGAGCATCGATATCCGCCACGAAAACCTTGCCGTCCTCGATCGTCGGAGCACTGGCTGTGGTCTTAACTTCAAATTCCCACGTCACACTCAGACCGGCGGCGGGGATATAATTATCCGTCGACCCGCTCCGCTGACCGTCACCCCTGTGCGTAGGCCAGCCGGTTTCGCTGTAACCTGCGTCGATATAATTAAAAGCCGGCCCCATCTCGAGGCGGTCGGCTGTGGCGACGGGGACAGGGTCATCGGAACTCGTAAGACCCGGCTCGGCATAAAAAGCATTAAAGTTCTGGATCATAACCTCGATGCTGCACTGGCACGAGAAGGGCGTAGAATACATAAGCCCGTTACAGGGCAAAACGCCATAACCGCATGTCCCGCGGACCCAGTAGTGTGGCAGTTCCGTCCCATCGCTTAGAAGCATGAAATCCGCTCCGCCCGTCTTGCTGTTGATATAATAATTCTCCGTAATAAAGTTACGATAGCATCTGTCATGGCCCATAGGCCCGTCCTTGACCTGCGGAAACTGGTCGATCGTCGCTCCCGTCGAAAGGTCATGGCTCGTCGGCTTACCCTTACCGCCCGTCCAGAGCTTGCCGCCGGTAAGAAAGACATCCGCCGACTTTTCATAATTCTGGCTCACCGCCGCACTCCACAACTCATTGGCGTCCGACAGCGAATAGGCAAATACCGATCCGCCCTCCTGTGCGTACACAACCGTATCGGAAAGGATCAGTGTATTGGCCTCGGTCCCGTCCAGACTGGAGATCACCTTGGCAATGCTCCATCTCTCCACACCATCTGCGGGGTTAAGACAGAATAATCCGCTTTCCGTCTGGTAGGCCAGGTTGCTGCCCCGTATCGCTAACGTACAAGCAACATAATTGACGATACTGCTCTGTCGCCAAAGCTCGCCACCCGTAGTGGCATCGACAGCCACAATATCGCACGTCGGGCCGACGATATCCGGCACCTCCGGCGTATACGCCCCGTCGAATCCGCATCCGTCAAACGAGTAATTTGGATCGGACCCGCCCAGACTTATCCCCTTGCCGCTGTACGTCTTGACAATGTTGTAACGGGCCGCGTTCATCCGGTTGCCGATGACAAGGTACAGCACGCCGTCGTTATAAGCGAATTCCTGCGTATATTCGGTACCCGCAAACGTCTTGAGGATCGTCCCCGTAGCGGCATCGAACGCCTGCACCGGAGCATTCAAACCCGGCGTACAGTAAACCGTATCGCCGATGGCCGCCAGACGCCGCTGCAGTTGAATGGCGATGTCCTTAATGTAACGCGTAATACATTCCCAATCGGTGAAATCATGCTGCCAAAGCTCGATACCGTTAAACGCGTCACGGGCGATCAGCCTGAAATCACCCGGCAAGAACGCATTTTCCACCGGGCCCCTGTCCTCGATCGAAAACAACCGACCATTCGACGAGACCACACTGACGATCGTCGCTATCCCCATGTGCGACCGCGACCACGCCGGACTTTGCGTCCACTGAAGATGGCGCGGGGGACCGACGACCGTATCCTTGGCGACGGCGTTATTGTCCGCATCGTGAAGATACTGCTGCCACTCATCGATATCCGCCGGGCGGGGCTTAACCGTCATCGTCCAGCCGCCACCACCGTCACTGATATACGCCACGCTCTCCGGAGCCAGAACACGCAGAACCTCCGCCATCGCAAGACCGCTTAGAGGAACCTCTGACACCACAAGATTGACAAGATTATCGATATACGGAAGCGCACCAAGCGAATCAAAATCGTACTCTTGCACCGCAACCCTGCCGTAAAGATCCAGTGAGTCGATATGCAACTGCGCAGCCCCAATATCCGCCAGATCGGGGTCCAGACCGTGAACAAGGTAATTTTCACCCGCCCCTAAGGCGGCAGTCAATTCGCCGTCACCGCAGTTCAAATGAACGACGAGACCGCCCTTGACCCCGGTCGCCGTAAATATCTCACCGGCTAACACCTCCGCAGCCGACGGGACCGCCATACACACCGGCCCAAGACTGCAAACCGCCATAATACACGCAAACGCTCTGAGTAAAAAACCCGCCCGTTTCATGAACACCACTCCTTATCAATGAAATATCCGTCAAATCGCCCGCTAAGGAGCGATACTAATACCCTTAAATCATTTACAGCCCATACTTATCGATCAGGTACGCCTCGACCGCCTCGCGCTGACTCGTGGTAAGCACGGCGTTATAACTGTAGAACTCAGCGATCAAACCGCCAAAGTCGGCCGCATCTTTGTGACTTCCGTTATGAAATCTGCTGACTTTTTCAGTGTGCCCGAATGCGCAGTCATTACCGTGTTTCGGCAATAAATCTATGCCGCCATAGACCCCGATGCTGCTGCCGTTAACAAAGCCCTCGAAGGTGCCGCCGCCTGAATTCATGACCATGGAAGCTGCGTAAACAGTATCCGGCAACACGGTCGTAGTCAGGGCAGCCAATCCCCAGTCCGCGTACGCATCGTCCTTTAACGCCCACCCGTTAACGTACAGAAGGCCTCCATGAAGATAGAAGTTCAGACCGCCTTGTTTGAAGCCGCCCTGTTCCCAGATCACCTGCTTGGTTGTGACGTCACTGCCGGTCTTAAATACCACCATCAGCGTCTTGGCCTTATAGTCGTCGTCCGTGTTGATGTCGTCACTGTCGCCAACCTTCAGATGTATGCCCGCGCCGGCAAAATCGACTGCCGGTTGACCGTTAATTGCCGAGGCGATATACGCCGGACGCCAGCCGCCTGTGGACTGGGCAGCGTGGTTACCACTGCCGCTGCGATCGAGCCACTGCTCTACCAGATCGTTGACGTCAAAGACCATCCCTTCGCCGGCAACCAGCTTGAGCTTGGGCTGGGTGCCGATACTGGCTGAGACCTCATTGGAATATGACAGCGACTCGTACCCTAAGATATCCACGGCTTTTACCACGTAGCAATACGGCTGGATCGTCAGCGGCGGCGTGTCAGTATAATTAGACACCTTCACCAGCGACGAATTGACCTTGACATACCCCGAACCCGATGTCTCAGAACGATAGACGTTGTAACCGTCCAGGTCCCCCTCGGCATTTCTGAGCCAGTCGAGCGTTACCCTCGTCGAAGAACCTCTCGCCGTCAAAAGCTCTGGTGCCGCAGGCTCTATCCCCAAGAGCCAGTTCGCCGAGACAACAGCAAAAGACCCATAGTTTACGTTACCGTTGCCCACTTGGTCTCCGGCGCCACACCAGTTATTATACTCGTTGCATCCGCCCCACCCCCACACAGAGGCAAAATTATCCAGATCGAACTCGTCTATGTCGTTATCGGCATCCATGTCGCCGGACCGAAGCACACGAACGTCAAGATCGTCATAATGCGATACGCCGCCGTCATCGGTATTTAGCCGAAGGACATAATCGCCGCGCTGAGAGAAGTGCATCTTCGTATCGACCGAAGCGGCGTCGTCGAATATAACCGTCCCCGGCCCCGAGATCCTGCTCCACAGGCTCGTAACCCCTATCGGCAGGCTGCACGGATCGCCGGGGTCCTGAACAGGCAAACCGTCATCGCTGAGCGTGACATCGAGGATCGTAGGACCGACCGCGTAGCCTTTTATACGGTCGTCTGCGGTGGCTACCGGCGGGTAGTTGTCGCTCTTGAGGCAGATGACCTTGCCGTTCTTGAGCGAGATATACAGCTTGCCGTTGGCGGCGACCATACCGTCCCAGACGGCAATGCACTCGAGATCGTACTGGGCCATGGTCACGCCGTTATCTATCGAAACTGCGCGGAGCAGACCGCTGCCCAGGCCCTCGAGCAGATCGTCCTGCTGAGCTAACATCGCTACGACATTGGGCTCGTTGCGGTTGTCAAACACGTACTCTTCGTCCATGATATCCTCTGGCCCGGCGACAAAGAGTATCTTGTCCGCCAACACCATCGCGTTTGTCATGATCGGGAACGTCGGATCGGTCCATTGATACTCGATCGTCTCGCTTGCCGGATACTTCTCGGCGGACCACAGGTGATAGTCCAGCGGCGTCGACCACTTCCAGTATTCCGGCTTGCGACCGTATCCGTAGACCTTCGTATCGTCGAGCACCAGCATCCGCCCGGCGGGGGCATAGTCGCCCGCACGGTGCCAGCCGCCCGCACCCGAGGCCCAGCTCTTACCCCACACCCAGTAGCTGCGGTGCACATAGTGGTCGTCAAGAAAACTCGTCGGGCTAAACAGGTGCATCCCCACGCCGTACTGATAGGCGCCCTGCGTCTCTTTGTTATTGGAATATGGCGGAATCTCCTGACGATCGCCCGCCAGGTCGAACCGCTGGGAGTGCATATAGACATATTCGCCGTCGCTGGAAAGGATATCCGCCAGAGCAACGGGCATGTTGAGCCCCTTGATATGCACTTGCAGATTCTCGCCGGTATCCGGGTCCTTGTTGTCGAGGACGACCTCGCCGATCTTCGCACCCGTCTCCGGGTTCAGCTTGAGGAACCGCAGCCCGCCGTCGAGGAACATGTTCCTTCCCGCCACGCAGTAGACCGCGTCTTCGGTCCCGTCATTTTGGACCAGAACGCTTCCATGGATCGGCCAGACCGATTCGAGCTGTTCCCATGTCGGCATACTCAGGTCCTCCGGGGCGCCCTGGAATCGCCAGATAAGAGCGCCGTCCGTCGCCCGCAGGCAATACACATGTCCGTCGGCGCTTCCGAATATCACCCGGCCCTTGTAGATCGTCGGAGGCGAATCCACCCGCCCATCGGCACGGAATGACCACAGCGGCGTACCGTCAGCCTCGCTAAGGGCGTGGACAATATGCTTGTCGACCTGGGCGACATAGATCCGCCCGTTGGCAACCGTCAGCGTACTGAGCTTGCCGCCAAGATCCGTCTGCCACGAGTCCAGCAGGTCCGCTGGCACAACCGTCGGGCTCTTGCCGCTTCGATCGCCGTCATGGCGATATGTCGGCCAGTCCTCTTCGCCCGTCGGCGTTGCGTCAACGGATTCGTTGTATATCGGCAGATTCTCTTTGAGCCGCTCGCTATCCGAAGGCGCCTGCGGATAATCCGGATCCGCCAGTGCCGGCGCAACGGTCGTAAAGCCGAACGTCTTGGCCTCGTAGTAACACGCGCAGGTATTCGGCGGCGTATAGATCATGCCGTTGGCTGGGACGATGCCGAACAGACAGCCGCCGCGGATCCAATGATGGATCGTCCAGTTCTCACTGCGGAAGTCCACAAACTCGATACCATTTCGCGACGGCAGGATGTAATTGTCCGTCGCACGCGAACGATAGCACCGCTGATTGAACCAGTGCGTAATCACATTCGGATCGAACTCGTTTTCGATCACACCGGTGTTCGTGTTCCACCCGCTATAAGTGCCGCTATCGCCGCCCTTGGCTGTAGCGCCCGTCCATGCCTTGCCGTCGATGACAAAAAGGTCATAAGGGCAGTTGTGCCCGGAGATGTGGTGGTCTTCCTGCGCCCAGAGTATTTGACCGCTCGCCTTGGATATCCCGCGGATCGTCAGATTGGGGTCATTGCCCATGAATAATATTTCATCGGTATCGACTACGAGCGTCGGGCCGAACTTTGGCGGTATCGCAGCCTCACGCGAGATAACCGACGACTCCCACACCAGCGACCCGTCCGTCCGGTCAAGCCGAACGATGCCAGAGCCGTTATGGAAGTAAACGTCCGTCGAATCGGCACCAAGGGTCAAGGG
>DAOVVQ010000168.1 GCA_030637065.1 Planctomycetota bacterium | reverse complement strand
GGGTTGCCCATGAAGTACCTGATCGGGGGCGATTCTTCAGACAAATATATGATATGCTAAAGCCAGGCGGCAGATATCTTCTGGCTGAACCAAAGTTTCACGTGGGAAAGGAATTGTACAGAGCTATCTGTGATGATGCCAGGGAAGCTGGATTGGAAAAAATCGCTGAACCGCGGGTTGGTGGAAGTCGAGCAGCATTGTTTGTGGCTGTGTCTCAATAGCCGGATTAAACGATCTCGATGGCTCTGTCGGCAATAATCTCAAGGATATGCACATCATGGGTCAGTCTGTCCAGTGAAGCACTGGCCAATCGTTCATCCTCAGCAAATATCTGCGGCCAGTCAGCAAAGGGCAGATTGGTCGCGGAAGGAAATTATGATTGACGCTGGACATACCGATCAATTAAGATCAAACAATATAGTTTGTGTATAGGAATGAAGATGGATATAACAACTGAAGACAAAAAACTAAGTCGTTTAACCAATCCCGGCCCGGATGACGAGCTGCGAGGAATTCTCAAAGGCACTAATTTCGAAGATTATAAGTCGCCGCTTTTTCTCGCCTGGCAGCTAAATTCGGCCTGTAATTTGAGCTGTCTTCATTGCTGCCAGGAGGCCGGCCACAGTATGCCGGATGAATTAAGCAAAGATGAGTCACTTGATTTGTGCAGACAAATAGTGGAGCTGGATATTCCTTATGTGGCTATCTCCGGCGGAGAACCGCTGCTTTGCCCTCATGTTTTCGATGTCTGTAAATTAATCAGAGACAACAATATAAGTTTGAAGATAGAGACTAACGGTGAACTCATAGACCAGCAGGCTGCTGAGAAGTTAGCTTCGCTAAACTTACGGTCGGTACAGATAAGTCTTGACGGCGCAACACCACAAGGACATGAGAGTTTAAGGGTAGCCGGCAACTGGGAAAAAGTGATCTCGGCCTGTAAAATGCTTGTGGAATGCGGCGTTAATACAGAAGTTGTTTTTGTTCCGACACAGTTTAACATCCACGAAATTGCAGATGCTATAGACATGGCTTATTCTCTGGGTGCTCAAGGTTTTTATACGGGCAAAACAATGCAGATCGGCAGGGCCGCGAAAAACTGGGATATTATCTGCGCATCGCAGGAGCAATATGAGAAGTTCTTCAAGATTCTCAAGGAAAAAGAAACTTTTTATGACGGAAAGCTTAACATCTATTATTACCCCTATGATATCATTGAGGAACTATCATATCGACTTGAATCTCCGTCTGCTTCCCTGCTCGTTTTGGCCAATGGCAAAGTCAAACTTGCCGGACCGCTTCCTTTTGTCTGTGGTGACCTTAGAAAGGAAAGCCTCAAAGAAGTATGGGAAAAATACAAACAAGCATGGAAAAAACACGAGGTAATTGACTTTACCAGAAAAGTTATAACTGACACAAGACTTCTGGCAAAATCAAACAAATGGATAGAGATTTAATTGCTATATAGGGATAAGAAATGACTACTGAAAATAAAGAAAAAAATATAAGCCGGTCAACTGATTCGGGGCCCATAGAACAGAGCAACGTTTCACAGGGTTTCATGTGCGATGAATTTAGTGCCCCTCTTTTTCTGCCGTGGCAGCTTAACTCGGCGTGTAATCTGGCGTGCCTGCATTGCTGTGAGCAAGCGGGGGCAAGTATGGCAAACGAAATGACCAGAGAAGAAGCCTTTGATTTTTGCAGGCAGGCCGCAGAACTTGATGTTCCCTATATGGCTATATCTGGTGGTGAGCCGATGCTCTGCCCACACATATTTGATGTCTGTGACTTTATCAGAGACAACAATATAAGCTTAAAGATAGAAACAAACGGTGAACATATTGATGAACAGGCCGCAAAAAAACTAGCAAAACTGAACCTTCGTTCGGTGCAGGTAAGCCTTGATGGTGCAACTGCTGCAACTCATGAGAAATTGAGAGTAGGCGGTAATTGGGAAAAGGCCGTAACCGCCTGTAAATTGTTGGTAAAATACGGCGTTAAGACAGAGATTGTCTTTGTTCCGGTAAAATTCAACATCCACGAAACAGCGGCTGTGGTAGATTTGGCTTACTCACTGGGTGTTTATGGTTTCTATTCCGGCAAAACAATGCGAATTGGTCGAGCTGCACAGAATTGGGATTCCTTATGTCCATCAGACGAACAGTACGATCAATTTTACAACGTGCTAAAAGAAAAAGAATCAGAATATAAGGGGAAAATGAAAGTCTTCTGTTATCCCCATGACGTAATCGATGAATTAAAGTATCGACTAAAGTCTCCTTCAGCCGATCTGCTTGTCCTGCCAAATGGTAAAGTTAAGCTCATCAATTCACTGCCGTTTATTTGTGGTGATTTGAAAAAACAGAGCCTGAGCCAGATTTGGGAAAATTACAAAAAAGCCTGGAAAAATCCGGAGGTTATTGAATTCACAAAGGATGTAATCGCCACCCCTAATCTCCTAGCCCAAGCAAATAGCTGGATAGAGATTTAATTTTGCCATGAATCTAATACTACATCGCTACTTAGCCATGTAAAACCTTGTTTTCTGGCAAAATCCGAAATGCCGTCTTGTTGACCCAGATGCAATTTTATTTATACAAAGAATTTGATATGAGTGCAAAGATTTAGCAGGAAGTTGATAATTTCAAAAATGGCTTTAATTATTTCCATGCCGCATTGGACCCCTATCCCAAATCCCCCCCCCCTTATTCTCAATCATATATTTCTGAAAATTTCTATAGGCATCCTCAAAGTTTTCTTCTCCAGCTGGGCCGAAATGAGGGCGTTTGGTGAGACGTTCACCTCTCCAGAATGAATAATAATAGCCGTTACTATCCATGGAAAAAAGCATATTCATCATGAATCCTTTCAAATAAAGGCTATGACGAATCCACCGGCCATCGGCTCGAATTAACTGAAATTATTATAAGTCCTTTATTGACAGACAGCGGGCGATGGGAATCGAACCCACATGACCAGCTTGGAAGGCTGGGGCTTTACCATTAAGCTACGCCCGCGTGGACAATGCTGCCAGTAGCATTACCGCCGCTGGCAACTACACCCCCAGAGGCTATTGCAAAAATGCCCGTTTGTCAATAGGGCCGTTTGAAAAACTGCATCTCAGCAGCAGCGAGGGCCATCGCGGGGCGGCAAATCCTTTCCCATGCGGCATAATCCTTACAACCGTTATTGTCTAAAGTTCTGGTAAAATGGCCCTGATACGGTATAATCGGCGTGAATTAGTCATTAGTCGATAGTCGTTAGTCGGTCGAAGCCGACTTCTACCTTCGCCAAGGCTACGGCGAGACAGGTTGTCGACAACTGCTTTAAGTTCTTATTTTGTAATGGGTTAGGCTTATACATCAAATCGGTCAGTTTAAGCTATATTTTTGGAGTTATCGAAAATGGGCATTTCTGAAATTGCATCAGGGGCGAAGAGGGCCTCGATCCATCTGGCTGGGACGAGCGTTGAGGTCCGCAATCGCGCTCTTGCTGAGATCGCCTCAGCTTTGAAGGAAAACAGTGCCGGGATCATCGCAGCCAATCAGGACGATCTGGCCCGGGCCGAGCAGGAAAACATCGCTGTCCCGCTTTTGAAGCGTCTGAAGTTCGACCAGGGCAAGATCGACGCCGTCTGCGCCGGTCTGGAGAGCCTGATCAAACTCGATGACCCCGTCGGGCGGACTATGGGCGCACTTGAGCTGGATAAGGGTCTGGAACTGTATAAAGTAAGCTGCCCCATAGGCGTTATCGGGGTTATTTTCGAGTCCAGGCCCGATGCTCTCGTGCAGATATCCTCGCTTTGCCTAAAGAGCGGCAACGCCGTCCTGCTCAAGGGCGGCAGCGAGGCAGTTGGGACGAACCGCATCCTTGCCGATACAATTTGTGCTGCGGGCCAAAAGGCGGGCCTGCCCGATGGCTGGCTGGGGCTTTTGGAAACGAGGGACGACGTCAAGGAAATGTTGGGCCTTGCGGACTATATCGACCTGATCGTGCCCCGCGGCAGCAACGAATTCGTGCGGTACATAATGAACAATACCGATGTTCCCGTCCTCGGTCATGCCGACGGGATATGCCACGTTTATGTCGATGCCGAGGCGGATCTGGATATGGCTGTCGGCATCACGGTCGATTCCAAATGCCAGTATGTCGCCGTCTGCAATACCGCTGAGACGCTTTTGGTTCATGCCGATATCGCTGAGGCGTTTTTGCCTGTGGTAAAGTCGGCCCTTGAAGAGAAAGGTGTCGAGATTCGCGGTTGCGGGCGAACGGCAAAGATCATCGATGTAAAGGCCGCTGGCGAGGAGGACTGGCGGACGGAATATCTCGACCTGATCATTTCGGTCAAGGTCGTCGACAGCCTGGACGCAGCGATCGAGCATATTAACAAATACGGCTCGGGCCATACCGACGCCATCGTTACCGGCAATAAGCAGGCAGCGGCGACGTTTATGAACCTTGTCGACTCGGCGGATGTGTTCTTTAACTGCAGCACGCGATTCAGCGACGGATTCCGCTACGGACTCGGCGCCGAGGTCGGCATCAGCACCAACAAGATCCACGCCCGCGGACCGGTGGGGATGGAGGGCCTGCTGATATACAAGTACAGATTGATAGGCGCCGGCCACAAGGTAGCAGACTTTTCCGGCACGAACGCCAGGGAATTTACTCATAAAAAACTTGATAAGGATTGCCCCCTGTAATGCGAAATTTCAGCCAGGCCAAGCGAATCGTAGTTAAGATCGGCACGAGTACGCTGAGTAAAGACGGCGGCGTTGACAGCGCCTATGTGCGGCGGGTTGCTGCGCAGATCGCAGAGCTGCTTGCCGGCGGTCGGCAGGTCGTTATCATCAGCTCGGGCGCGATCGGTATGGGCGCAGGGCAGCTCAAGCTCAATGCCCCCGTTACAGATATGAAGATGCGTCAGGCCTGTGCGGCTATCGGCCAGCCTTTGCTGATGCAGGAATATCGAAAGGCCTTTGCCCGGCACGACGTCATCATCGCCCAGGTCCTCCTGACAGCCGAGGTATTCGACCATCGAAAGACGTACCTGAACCTTAAGAACTCCGTCGAGACCCTGCTCAAGATCGGTGCGGTTCCCGTGCTCAACGAAAATGACAGCGTCTCGACCGAAGAGATCGGCTCGGCCTTCGGCGATAACGACAAACTAAGCGCACTTGTCGCCAGTAAGATCGACGCGGACCTTTTGATAATGCTAAGCGACATCGACGCCCTGTACGACAAGGACCCGCGAAAGCACGACGATGCCAAACCCATACCCGCGGTCTACGAGATTGACGAAAAGATCGTTCGCTCCGCAGGCAAACGCGGCAGCAGGCACGCCACCGGCGGTATGAAGACCAAGATCGAAGCGGCAAGGATCGCCTCCAACGCCGGGTGCAGGATCGTCTTGGCCGACGGCAGGGTAAAGGATGTCGTGACAAGGATCTTAGCTGGTGAGGAGATCGGCACGGTCTTCATGCCCAAACGCAGGCTCAGCAACCGCGTCAGGTGGATACTCAACAGCACGCCCGTGGGAACGGTCACGATCGACGACGGCGCATTTGCCGCCATCGAAAAGCGAAAAAGCCTCCTGCCCAGCGGAATCGTCTCGGTCGAAGGTGCATTCGAGCCCGGCTCGGTTGTAATGCTAAACGACTCAGCCAAGGCGGTCACCAGCCTGAGCAGCACGGAACTAAAGGCAGTAGCAGGCAAGCACAGCAGCCAGATAAGGGCGATCCTCGGCCCAAAAAGAAAAGACGTAGTCGCAACACCGGAAGATATCGTGTTTCTGGATTATTGAGTCGGCGTGGGGAGACATTCGGCGGTTATTTTGCTGGCGGGGGTGTTTTGTCTGGATTTGTCATCATGTGGGGCAGATCGGTGGAATTTTAGGGTTGACGGGGGCGATTTGTTGGCCTAATCTGTGCGTTCCAACCAGCCGGAGTGGCGGAATTGGCAGACGCGCGGGATTCAAAATCCCGTCCTGGCAACAGGGTGTGGGTTCAAGTCCCACCTCCGGTATTGATTCGGCGTCCGTGATGAGCATTGGAGCAAATTGGGGCAAGCAAGGCAAAAGGAGGCCCGGAATACCTGTTTTTTGCCCTGGATCGAGGGCGAGATTTTGGCCCGGATGCACGGAATGATCGAATATCTGCGAAATTGAGGATCTGGAGAGCAATAAATTGAGCGATATCAGTCAAAATCAAGCTAAAAAGGCCAGCGGTTCACATGATCGGGCGGGAAAGGCTGGCGGTGTTCTGTCGCGAAGGCGGTTTATTGGAAGTGCGGCTGGGGCGACGATGGCGGCTTGTGGTTTGGCTGGCGTTGGCGGTTGTCAGGATGGGGTGTCTACGACGGGTTCGCGGCGGAGCTACAAATACAGGCCGCTGGATAACTGGCCGAAACTGCCCGCGGGGATGGAGCTCGGTAGTTGTACGGGGATCGATATTGACCGTCGCGACCGTCTCTTTGTTGCAGGCGGGTCGGACGATCCGATCATTATCCTCGATCGGCACGGCAAGTACCTCGGCGGCTGGGGGAAAGGTGTTATCGAAAATAAGCATAGCGTCCGGATCCATAACGGTCGGGCGTGGGTGACGGACCGCGGTCGCCATCAGGTGTTCGAGTTTACGCTTGACGGCAAAATGCTGCAGTCGTTCGGTACCAGGGGCGAGTTGGGGACCGGCCTTGAGCAGTTCAATAAGCCGTCGGATATCGCTTTCGGCGCCGACGGGACGATGTACATCTCCGACGGGTACGGCAATACGCGGGTGATGGTCTTTAACGCCGACGGGACGTTCCGTAAAACGTGGGGCACAGCGGGTACGGCTGCGGGCGAGTTCAATCTGCCGCACAATATTGCTATCGACGCCGCTGGAAGGGTATATGTCGCCGATCGCGGTAACGCACGGATCCAGGTCTTCGGTCCTGACGGCGAATTCCTCAAGCAGTGGAACCATCTGGGTACGCCGTGCGGCCTGTTCCTCAGCGACGAGCAGGTGCTCTTTTCGACCGATGGCAAGGACCAGCGGGTGTATGTGCTCGATCTGGAGGGCAATATACTGTCTCAGTTCGGCGCAGACAGCGGGCTGGAGGGCTTCGAGCTGACACATTCGGTGGTGCTCGACAGTTACGGTGCCCTCTACGTTACCGATGCAGCCGGAATGAAAATAAGGAAATTTGTACCGGTGGCGTAAGGCGGCGCCGGGCGGAAATATAATCTGAACCGATCAACGTGTAAAGGGAGTAAATTGTTATGGCTAAGATGACAGGCGTGGTGCTGCCGGGTAACAGCACTGTCGAATTTCGCGAGTTTGATATCCCCGAGCCCGGCCACGGGCAGGTATTACTGAAGATCAAGGCTTCGTCGATCTGCGGCAGCGACATACGCGCGATCTATCGCGAGCATCTGGGCAAAGGCCCGGAGGCGTACCAAGGCGTGATCTGCGGACACGAGCCCTGCGGGCAGGTCGCCAAACTCGGGCCGGGAGTAAAGCGGTTCAAGGAAGGCGACCGGGTGGTTGTCTATCACATCTCCGGGTGCGGCCTGTGCCACGATTGCCGCATGGGATATCAGATCAGTTGCAGCAGCCCCCATCGCGCCGCTTACGGCTGGCAGCGTGACGGCGGAAATGCCGAGTACATGCTGACCGAAGAAGCGGATCTGGTTTTGATGCCGGACAGTATGACCTATGCCGATGGTGCATTGTGCGCTTGCGGATTCGGGACGTGCTACGAGGCGATCGAGCGGATACAGGTGTCCGGCAAGGACAGGTTCTTAGCTGTAGGCCTGGGTCCGATGGGGCTGGCGGCGCTTATGCTGGCAAAGGGCATGGGAGCTACGAAGTTGATCGGCGTTGACGTTGTCGATGAGCGTATCGAGCTTGCCAAAAAGCTCGGCGTTGCCGATCTGGTGCTCAAGGCCGACGATTCTACGCTGGCTAAGATCAAGGATGCGACCGACGGTCTCGGTTGCGAATCGGTGGTCGATTGTTCCGGCGCCCCAGCCGGACGGCTTCTGTCGATCCAGGCAACGAGGCAGTGGGGCAAGGTGGCGTTCGTCGGTGAGGGCAATACCGTCGAGTTCGAGCCGAGCCGCGATATCATCCACAACCAGATCACCGTTTACGGCTCGTGGGTTACCAGCGTGCCGCACCTGGAAGAGCTGGTCGAAAAGATCGGTCGCTGGGACATGCACCCCGACATAACCGTTACCCATACCTTCCCGCTGAATAAGGCCGACGAGGCCTACGACCTGATGGATCAGGGCAAATGCGGCAAGGTGGTAATAGCACCAGACGAGTCCTGACCGTAAAACGGGTCTTGACCGTAAATTACAAATACCAACAAAAAAGCCTCC
>DAOVVQ010000314.1 GCA_030637065.1 Planctomycetota bacterium | reverse complement strand
CTCATAAATAAAACTTACTAGTAAATCGTCTGCATCGGGCTGACAAGTGGAATGTTGAGATTTTGGTAGCATAAACTTTTCATTCTTTTCTCCTTTACAATTTTCTTTGTATATTAAAGGAAAAATAAAGGTGTCAGGAACCTTTACCTCTCACCATCTCACCTTTTCTCAACTGCATACAAACATAACACATCAACAACGTTAAAGCAAACAAAATCTACCTTCGCGGACTTAAAACACGATTTTTAAGTCAAAAACAGCTTTTTGCCCGTTTAATCTGCGGCAGACACCGGCCACAACCGTGCTAAGCACTACCGGCTGGCTCTAATCACCAGTTATGCCGCTTCTGGGGGCGGTGGTATGGCCGTGGGGAAACTAGGGGAAACCAGGGACAGTGGGGCTGTTGAAAAAGCCCCTTTAGTCCTGTATAATATGCCGTCATTGTTAATCGTTCTCAAGGATGGAGATATGAAACTCATGCGAATTATCAAAGGATGCATCTTTGTCGTGTTGTTTGGTTGTATGTTTATTGCGGCTGGGGCTACAGCGGAGAGTCCTAACATTGTGCTCGTTTTGGCTGATGATTTTGGTTGGGGTGATGTGAGCTGCAATAATCCTGGGGCGGCTTTTCGGACTCCGAATATCGATCGGATTGCCGGGGAAGGGGTGCGTTTTACCAATGCCTTTACGCCGCACTCGGTCTGCACGCCGACGCGATATGCTCTGCTAACGGGGCGATACTGCTGGCGGACTCACGTTCGGGAGGGTGTTTTGGCGGGGTACGGCAAGTCGCTCATTGGCCGGGGAAGGATGACGCTGGCTTCGCTGCTGAAAAGACATGGCTACCGCACCGGGGCGTTCGGCAAATGGCATGTTGGGCTCGATTGGGTTCCAGTTGAAGGTGACCCTGGTGATTTTCACTGGGGCACGCAGGTTCGCGGCAAGGGCGCGGTTGCGGCGGTCAGCCTGCGGGTGGACCACTCCAGGCCGGTGACTCTTGGCCCGACGGATATCGGTTTCGACACCTGTTTCATCACGCCATCGAATAATACGCGGATCCCGGTGTGGTTCAGGGACGATCGCGTTGTCGGTTCGCCGAAACGTGACAAAACGGGGCTGATGCGCGATCCCGGCGTCCAGCGCGACAAGGTTGACGATGTTTTCGTCAAAGAAGCGATCGCCTTCATGGAAGATTGCGCAAAAAATCACAAAGACAGGCCCTTCTTCGTCTATCTTCCGCTCAACGCGGCACACGGCGCGACACAGCCGCCAGCGCGTTTCAAGGGCAGATCCGGCGACGGTCTGCGGGGCGATAAGTGTCTATGGGTCAATGAGAGTGTCGGCAAGATGCTCGAGGCGCTGGACCGGCTGGGCGCAGCGGATGATACTCTTGTTATTTTTTCGGCGGACAACGGCCCGATCGCACCTAAAGGCTATAAACCGGATACGCCGCACCGCGCTGCGGGGCCGTATCGCGGGTACAAGACCGATGCCTGGGACGGCGGCTGCCGGGTGCCGTTTCTGGCTCGTTGGCCGGGGCGTATTAAAGCCGGCCGGACCCATGACGGCTTGCTCTGCCTGACGGATATGCTCGCGACATTTGCATCGCTCGTGGGAGAGGACCTGCCGAAGTGGGCGGGGGAGGATAGTATTAACCAACTGCCGTCGCTGCTCGGTAAGACCAAGGATTCGCTTCGTGAGGACCTGATCACGCAGTCGTATACCGGGGTGCTTTCGGTGCGCCGGGGGCCGTGGAAGCTGATTATCGATACCGAGGGATCGGGTGGACACACGGTAACTCCCGGTACTGAGCCGGTAGTTTCCGGGTCTCCCTGGGAATTCGGCGAAAACACAGTCGGACAGTTGTATCATATCGTCAGCGATCCGTATGAGACGACCGACCTCTACGGCGAGCATCCGGAATTGGTCGCAGGGATGAAGCAGTATCTAATAACCGCAGTCAACACAGGTCGCACCCGGCCTTGAGAAATACCGCCAGCAAAACCTGCTTCAGTGCATACATCGGGCTTGACACAGGGGGCTAATCATATTAGCCTGCACGAAAAGAAATTTTGCAGCAAGCTGATGACAGCAACCAAGAGACAAAAACGCCGAGCGGATGAGAAAAGGGCTGCAAGAAAGAAGAAACGCGGAGATTAACTGACGGGTTGAGCAGACACGATAAACAGGTGACTGTGGGGCTGTTAAAACAGCCCCCCTGTCTCTTGTTTCCCTGGTTTTCGGGGACGACAGCAGCCAGGGGCGGTAGTCTTAGCGAAAGGGTGTGGTTTTTTTGCGATGAATGACGAGGCGACAGGCGAAAACAGCGAACAGGATGCGGAAACATCGAGCAGTGTCGGGCCCAGCAGGCTCAAGGTGACTCTTCTGGCAAGCGGGGAGGGCCGGCTGCTGTTAGCTGGTGTTGCGATGGCGTTTATCTACACCTTCTGGCTTGGTGTCAGGCTCCTGATTTCGCCCGGTCAGGCACAGGTTCTGGTGGGGATGACGGCAACGCAGATGATGTTCGGCAGAGCGGCGGGGATGGCGTTTGGATATTCGTTAGGGCTCGGGCACGGGACGGTGATCCCGATCTGTATGATCATCGAGACGATCCTTGTGCTGATTTTTTATCCGCTGTTCGTTTTCAGTTGGCGACACCTTGTGGTTATCAAGGCCCTCGGAAATATCTTCGAGCGAACGCACAAGGCGGCCCAGGCCCGCAAGCCGATCGTGCAACGGTATGGTATCATCGGGCTTTTTGTTTTCGTGTGGTTTCCATTCTGGCTTACCGGCCCGGTTGTCGGATGTATCATCGGTTTTCTATTGGGCCTGCGGGTGTGGGTCAATATCACCGCGGTGCTGGCGGGTACTTATGTCGCAATTATCGGATGGGCACTGCTCTTGAAGCAGTTCCACGACAGCGTCGCATCCTACAGCTCCTATGCGGCAATGGTACTAATGGCACTGCTGGTGATCATTATCATAGTAGGCAACCTCCTGCACAGCACGATCCGCAACAACAGAAACAAGTAAACACCGCAGGCCTGATGGTATATCCGGAGCGGAACACAAAAAAACCGCACAACAGGTCGCCTGCAATATCCCGACTAAATTAAACACCGGATAAAAGTCAGCACAAGAAAATTACTGCGCACATTCAATTTGCCTCTTGTGTAGAATATATCCGGAGTTACCTTTACATCCACTCGACTGGGTTTAGTTTGTAGTAGTTTTTTAGTTCTTCGTACAGGTCGGGGTGTTTTTTTTTCATTTGTTTTGGTTTTTCGAGGAATGCTTCTGTTGCGACGGCGAAGAATTCGGCTGGGTTGGTTGCTCCGTATCTTCGGACGACACTTTTTCGGCGTTTTCTTGCCTTGCCCTGGAGGGCCTGGTATTCGGCGTCTAAGACCCTGGCCCAGGTTGCGTAGCAGTTGCGGCTTTCGAGGATGGGGGCGCCGTCGGCGGAGCCGTCTTCCTGGTCGAGCCGGTGCGAAAATTCGTGGAATACCACATTTCGCCCGTCGCGGATATTGCCGGCCCCTCCGGTAACGCTATTCCATGCCAGCACCACCGGGCCATTCTGCCACGACTCGCCCAGCCGGGCCTGATCGCCTGCGAGGCCGTTGCCATCCTGCTTTGCCACGTAGGTCGCCGGGTAGACGTAGATCGTGCTTAGGCGGGGGAAATATTTCGTCTTTCGATTCAGGAGCAATATGCACGCCTGGGCGGCGATCGTCACCCTTACGCGGTCGGTTATCTCCTGTCCGCCGCAGCCTTCGAAGCGTTTTTCGGACAGGAAGAGGTTTATCAGGCCGTCAAGCTGTAATTGCAGCGGCTGGGCAAGGCGTGAATATAGCGGCATATTCTCTTCGAGGAGAGCCCTCCATTCGGGTCTTAGAGGCTCGGCTAACAATCGCCTGCGACTGGAATTGCGAACCATGCGGCGCCGGATAAGCACACCAGCAATAACCATTAGACCGCCAATAATTAGTTTAACCGCAAGCATTATGCCTCCATGATAGCTTAATTCCCGGCGACAGGCAAGTAACACTTCAAGGTTGTCTGTGGGCGACAAAATGGCGGCTTGGAGGGGTGCTGGGGGGTGATTTTGGGAAAATCT
>DAOVVQ010000261.1 GCA_030637065.1 Planctomycetota bacterium | reverse complement strand
CATGGCAGCAACGTTTGCCGGTCCGGGGCCCTTCCATGAGGCAAAACCGTAGCCTATGGCGGCGAAAAGGGCGATTGAGCCGACCGTAAAGGCCGGCCAGAAGTAACGGGAGCGTTCGAGCCTGGATAGCCCGCGGCGTTTCCTGACTCGTGTGTCGGCAAGATCAATTTTTTGGCCTTTTTCAATGTCTGCCATGTAATGGATTATAGCGGAGAGAATATAGCCGTCAAACTGTTTTTTCGTGCAAACCAAAGCCGGGCTATCGGTCAAGTCGCAGGTTCGACTAAAGCCCACGCTGAAAAACTTTGCTGTTTTCCCTTATCGAACCGGCGTTACCAGCGGCGGGGGGATCGGGACCCTTCTCATTGCTTCCCAACGTTCCGGCCCGAGGTTGGCTGCCGTTTGGTCGAAGGCGTACCAGTATGAGCAGTTGGCGTAATCCATTTTTGCGCCGAGCCAGTGCCAGACCTCGATATTCAGGGTCAGGCTGCTTTCAAACGGGATGGTATCCAGGGCCCGCGTTCGCGTAAGCGTTGTTATCCCCTTCGTGTTCCTGGTGAAATCGTAGCCGTCCATCTTATCGCGATTAAACTGTGCCGCCCGGACCTGCGCGTGGAACGGATGCTGAAAAAATGCCCGGTTCCGTCCGCCATAAGCATAGGCGTAGTAGTCCTCCGTCCCCGTCCCGAGCATCGACGGGAAGGTCTCGCCGTCGACGAAGATGTGCGCATCGCCCTCGCCCCACCATCCTATGATTGGGTTGATTACGGTCAGCGTATCGCCGACGTAGACGCCTTTGCCCTCGGCCTCGATGAAGTTGTATTCGCTCCTCGGCAGGGTGGCGATCGGGTAGCGGTGTCGCCATCCGGCATTGAAATACATCGTCTCGTCGGTCCATTTATGATCGCTCACACCGGCGCGGAGTACGATGGTTACGGCTGTCTTGCCCAGATTAAGTATGCTAACCGACCCCTGGTGGCGATACGGCATAAGCCAACTGCATTTCATCAGCCCATCGGCATCGACCTGGCGGTATCGGCCTTTGAAGGGGTTCACCCCCAGCCCCGTCCCAAAAAAATCGCCCACAGCCGACCAAATCCTCAGCCGGTCGTCGAAATGGGCCTTGATCACGGTCGAACGAAAGGCCTGCTTATCCGTCTCGTCGATGGCCAGCGATATATAGCGGACGACCTTTTCGCCCCCAGGCAGGTCTAACGTGGCCTCTTTGCCCGGGCCGACGGTGACCCGCAGGGTTTCGACATTGCCAGCCTCGTTTTCCAGATCGGCAACCAGTTCCTTCGCGGTCCTATCGAGCAGGGCCTTCTGCGTCTTGAGGTCTTTCAGCGAAAATGATCTTACCGGAACCGCCTTGTCGTAGGCTCGATAGGTGATGATATAGTACATCGGCTCCTGATCGAGCGTCACCTTCAGCCCTTTGGCAAATGGGATCGGTATGAATGAGACCGCCGAGCGGGCCAGATCTTCATTCTTGTCGCTGCCGGACGATGTGTGAGTGAAGGGATAGCCAAGCAGCGCTGTGGGCGAATTGTTAAACAGCCCGACTGCGTCCCCTTCGATCGCGGGCTTGTCGGACCCGTCGAAGTAAAAGCGTATCGTCTTGCCCACATTGTTGCCGGTCAGCCACATTCTCGCCACCGCACCGGGGCCCTTATAGTCCATAATGACCCATTCATCGCGCCCGCTGTTTACCTCCGTGCGAATGAACTGGCTGCGGTCGATATTGGCGAACCACCCCTTGTCATTGTCCTCGTGCGGGTCTTTTGTCCCGCGGTCGTATGAACTGGCCTGGAGCAGCCGAAATTTCGGATCGGGAAAACGCGTGATCGCATCGCGGTCGACCATCTCCTCAAGCAGCGAGTCGAAAGTAATCGTCTGTGGTCGGGAAGCCTTTTTAGCGATCGCCATCGGACAAATGGTGGCGATCATCACGAGTATCGCAAGGACAACGGTTAGAGTCGTTTTTTGTCGATTCATTTTTTCACTCCTGTTCCTTTTCTGCGTTTGGTCGGCGATTTAACTTCGGCAGGGGCCGCTTTCGTCTGCGGTTTGGTCGAGCCCCTTATATATATGATCTCCGGGTCGAAGCCCTGATCGAAAATTTCCCTAAGCGTCCCGGACATTTTCTTGACCCGCGCTGACTGCTCCGGATCATTTATCAAATTCCCAGCCGGCCTCTCCATCCGATTCTTTTGCAGGTTAAACAGTGCGATTGGTTTTAGCTGGTCCCCCCGGACCAGGTCCTCCGAGACGATCAGTTTCCACGGCCCATCGCGAAGGGCCAACGCCGGGCCGCTCGAATAATCGTCGTGCATAACCAGCGGCGGGCGCCTCTTCGTCTTGCCGAGCAGGACATCCAACATATTCTCGCTATCCTGCGCCCACTTGCGAAACGGCGCCATGGATTGATCGGTCAGTGCCGCAAAGGTGGCGAACATGTCATTGAGGCCGAAGACCTGGTCGCTGGTTCGCCCCGGCGTGTTGTCGTTGCCGTCGCCGATTCCACCCTTTTTCCACAGGGCGATAAAGGGCACACGATGGCCGCCTTCGTAAATGAGTGCCTTTTTGCCCCGCAACGGCCCGACGGAATCACGCCCGCCCTTTTCCGAGCCATTATCGCTCGTAAAGATCACCAGCGTATTATCGATGAGCTTATCGCCCGGCGACCGCGGGTCATCGGTCGCCTTGAGAAACTTTAGCAGCTCGCCGACAGCCACATCATTTTCGTAAACATAGTCGATCCGGTTCTCGGAGTGCTTCATCGCGGTCTTCTTGCTGCCTATAAGCGTCGATTTGGGCACAGATCCCTGGCGGCTGCCGTTTACAAGCCTGCCCCTACCCTTAACGGGCGTACCGTTAATGTCAGTGCTCGGAGTATGTGGCGTATGGTTCGAGTTCGACGGATAATACAGGAAAAACGGCGTCTCAGCCGTCGCCTTCGTTTCAAGATGCCCTTCCAGAAATTCCATCGCATGTATGAAATTCTGCTTTCCGGTCTCGTCCAGGGAGTAGCCATCGACAAACTTTTCCCCCTCACCGGTAGCACTGATAACCTTTCGCCCCTTTATCCACCCCGTCGACGCCGAGGTCCCGTGGCTGCGCGAGGTGAGGAAACAGTAGTTAAACCCATGGTCGAGCGGGCAATCCTCCAACGGCTGGCGAAGATCCGTGTCCTCCCACCCGGTCGCCGGCTTGCCCGCGGAAGTCCGGTATCGCAGACCGACATGCCACTTACCGCTCATACCGGTATTATAGCCGGCCCCCCTGAGCATCGTGGCGATCGTCGGGCGGTCCTTCTGGATAAGCGGATCGGCCTGCGGACCCCACAGCACCGAATGCTTCAAAGAACTCCGCCATGAATACCTGCCCGTAAGCAGGGCGTACCGCGTCGGCGAGCAGACGGTCGAAGGAGTATGAGCATCGGTAAAGCGAATCCCCATCCGCGCAAGCCGCTCAAGGCTGGGAGTATATATCTGCCCGTCGTCGGCGATCCCAGTCCAGTCCTGATAAGCGCTCGTATCGCCAATACCCATATCGTCAGCCATAAAAAAAATAATATTAGGATGCCGACGAACACGCCCAGCCCCAAAAACAGGCAAACCAAACGCCCCAACAACACCAACAACACCTCCAATAAACTGACGACGACTAATACCTCTCATAACAATTCCTCCATACATATTCATTCCTGCCCTTCGTGAACTTCGTACCCTTCGTGGTTCAAAAAAATCCGTGAAATCCGTGGTTCTATTTTGTTTTGAATTTTAGTCATTAGCATTTAGCCACGTAGAAAATATGGAACGACCGGCCCTGTGATTGTAAAATGTCGTCATAAGCTGATAAAGCTTATGCGACAAGGTGGCGCGTGGCCACCGATAATCGCGGGTTATCACCTTGCGGCAACAGAGCCGCATACAATTAAAGGAGCCGGTCGTTATGGAAAACATTATAACTTACGTTGCGATGGACACACACAAAAAACAGCATAAAATTGCACTGCATTACCCCGCCCAGGAGGAAATCGTCGAGTTTACCATCAAAAATACCGTTCGCGACATCAGGAAGATGACAAAAAAGATCGCCAAACAGGCGACAGGACAGGTCGAATTCTGCTACGAAGCCGGCGTTTGCGGTTTTACACTCAAACGCCGGCTAGAAGATGCCGGCTGTAAGTGCATGGTCATTGCCCCATCGCTTGTGCCCCGAAAGCCCGGCGAGAGGGTCAAGACGGATCGCAGAGATGCCAAAAAATTACTCGTGCTCTTCGAGGCGGGTCTGCTCACCGAGGTACACGCTCCTGATGAGCAGGCCGAAGCTGACCGGGAATTGACCAGGCTTCGTGGAACTGCCAGGGATAATCTAAAAAGAATCCGCCACCAGATCCTTAAGTTTCTGACCCGGCACGGATATGTTTATACCGAAGGCGACCATTGGACGCAAAAACACATCACCTGGCTGCGTACTGTTGAATTTACGGAACCCATGCTCACAAAAGTATTCGATAATTACTTTAATGAGATGATTTATAGTATTGGTCGGCTGGAAAATCTGGACAGAGAAGTCGAACTTCTGGCTGAATCCCAGGATTATAAAGAGATCGTCGGGTTGCTGTGCTGCTTCCATGGCATTAAAACCCTCACTGCAATTACGATTATAACCGAGATTTTCGAGTTTGGACGTTTCGAGACTCCGCGTCAGTTGATGAGCTATCTTGGACTGACGCCATCGGAGGATTCCAGCGGCGAAAAACAGAGAAAAGGAGCGATAACAAAAGCGGGAAACAAACGCGTAAGGCGACTGTTGAATGAAAGCGCATGGCATAACAGGCACCGGTATTACCCGTCAAAGGTGCTCAAAAGACGAAGAAAGGGCCAGCCGCAATGGGCCATTGAAATTGCCGACGCAGCCGGACGAAGATTGAGCAGGCGGTATCGACATCTGATCAATAACGGCAAGATGTCATGTAAGGCGAACGTCGCAGTAGCCAGAGAACTGGCGGGATTTATATGGTTTATGATAACACAATACCAGGCAAGAAAAAAAACGAAGCCAGTGGCCTGATTTTTTCATCAGCCCTCCACCGAAGTTGTTTTTATGGTTTAGTTCAGAATATTATGGTTTAATTCAGGAATTATGATGCTTAATTGCGTGGGCACAACAAAGCTACTTGCGGCCACCCTATACGACAGGCTCGTTTTTGACGGGCTCAACTCGCGGAGGTAGAACGCAAAGCTTGCGACGAAGAATATCAATGTCGGCTCTGGCCGAAAGGCTAATCCACGGATATCAGACTGATTCATTGTCGAAGCAGCCCACGCATTAAGCGTCAAAAAAAGAAAAATGAAATAAAAACACAAAAATAACGTTTGACAAAGGTCGTTCCATATCAGGGTGGGCCTTGGCCCACGCTGAAAAACTTTCGTATTTTAGTCATTAAAAAAACT
>DAOVVQ010000159.1 GCA_030637065.1 Planctomycetota bacterium | reverse complement strand
TGCTGTACATATTTTTCGTCAGCATCTCGTTGATGGGGGCGTCGTTCAAGTTCTTCGGAAAGGATTTCGCGAAGCACTTGCTCGAAACGACGGCATATTCGCCGACACTCTACCAGAACCTCGGGATCTTCCTGCCGCTGATAACGGTCAACTGTGCGATCCTGGGCGCATCGCTGTTCATGGTCATCCGCGACTATTCGTTCATCGTAACTGTCGGCTACGGATTAGGCAGCGGACTCGGCTGGATGCTGGCGATCCTGGCGATGGCCGGTATCCGCCAAAAGCTCGCCGACTCACGAATACCCGCCGGACTCCGCGGCCCCGGTATCACGCTGATAATCGCAGGCATAATGGCGCTTGCGTTCATGGGTTTTACGGGGGTGCTGGGATAGATCATGTTCTCGGTGATAATAGCTGTAGCGGTCATAAGCTCGATCGGGGCGGCCCTCGCGCTCCTGCTGGTGATATCGGAGCGATTCATCGCCGACTACGGCGAGTGCCGGATCGACATTAACGGCGAAAAGGAACTCACAGTCGCCGGCGGTAAACCCCTCCTCGATGCCCTGTCAGCCGAGAAAATCTTCATACCGAGTGCATGTGGCGGACGAGGAACCTGCGGCGTCTGCAAGGTCAAGGTCCACCAAGGCGCCGGAGCCATACTGCCGACCGAGACGCCTTTTCTTGACGATGACGAAAAGCAAAGCAATGTCCGCCTCTCGTGCCAGGTAAAAGTCAGACGCGACCTGCGGATAGAGATCCCGCCGGAGCTGTTCCTGGTCAAAGAATACGCCTGTCTCTGCGCGGACATCAGGGATTTGACGTACGATATGAAGGCCTTTCGCCTCAAACTAACCGACCCGGAAAGCATCGACTTCATAGCCGGCCAGTATGTCCAGTTGCTCTGCCCCCGTTACAAGGGCAGCGGCGAGGAGGTCTACCGGGCCTATTCGCTCGCTTCTGACCCGGCAAGGAAAGATACCATCGAGCTTGTCATCCGCCGCGTCCCCAACGGGATCTGCACGACATACTGCTTCGACCACCTCAAGGTCGGCGATGCGGTAAAGGTCAACGGGCCCTACGGCGATTTCCGGCTCTCGGATACCGATGCACCGATGATCTTTATCGCCGGCGGCTCCGGCATGGCCCCGTTCCTGTCGATTCTGAGCGAAATGGTCAATAGCGACAGCAAACGCGAGGTGATATACTTCTTTGGCGGCAATCAGGTCCGCGATCTGTGTTACTTAGATGAGATGAAGAATTTCGAGTCGCGTCTTGACAACTTCCATTTCGTGCCCGTAGTAGCCGTCCCCGAAAAGGAAAGCAACTGGTCGGGCGAAACCGGTCTGGTAACAGAGGCGGTCCAGCGGAATTTTTCGGATGTAAGCCGCCACGAGGCCTACCTCTGCGGCAGCCCCGGCATGATCGACGCTTCCGCAAAGCTCCTGACGGAGATGGGTTTAGCTGAGGACAAAATTTATTATGATAAGTTCGAGTAGCCCCGGAGGCACAGGCAAATGAAAGAATCGCCGCAAACAAAGAAACTCGAAGAAATGCTCCGCTCCGGCAAATTAGCCGCTGGCGGCTTCATGGGCAAAGATACCCGCCACGTCTGGGAGATAATCGAGGCCGACCGCTCGCAGGTAGAAAGGTCAGGCTACGATTGCCAACAGATCGCCGAACGGATGACCGAGCTGACCGAACAAGCCAAACCACGACTGAGCAACTGGGTCAAGCTATCCCAGGGCATCGAGGCATCCTGCGTGGACTTCAAAGGCTCAATAATCTGCCCCTGGCCGCACCCAGCCAAGTCCATCAAACGGATCACCACCCTAAGGCGAACCAAAACACAGCAAACCATCCGCTGGACCGACCTAAGCATCCACCTGATAGCAGAACACAACTTCTTCGAAGGCAAAGGATCCGCCTTCAGAATCGACCCAAAAGAGCTGATAGACTTTATTTTCGAAACATAGCAGGATGCGGCATGTCCCTGCTGCTAACAGACAAACATGGAGGTTTCGATATATGACAAAATACAGATGTTTGATGTGCGGATACATTTACGACCCCGCTGTAGGCGACCCTCGCAATGGCGTAGAGCCCGGAACACCTTTCGAGGACATCCCCGACGACTGGACCTGCCCCGTCTGCGGAGTAGGAAAATACGAATTCGACCCGATCGAGAAGTGACCGCTTACGAATAATCGCTTTCGATAGTCCCTCAGCATGGGTGGCAGCGTGTTTGGCGAAGCCAAACCGATGGCCGGCGCCACTGTGCAATACGCCCATCGGTTTGCTGCGCAAACACGCTGCCACCCCCCATAGGACAATTTGCCTCCGATAGGGCAACATTTAGCTCTTGAAAAACCACGGGATTATGGTAAACTGCCTTCACTGCCGGTGGCGACGTAGCTGTTCTTATTGCCGACAAACAGCCCCCGAAAACGACGACCAATAACAGGAGGAAAGCTATTGTGAACATAAACATTACCCGACGAACGATGATGGCTGGGTCGGCTGTGGCGACATTAGGCCTGATCGCCACCCCAGCCGTTGCCAAACGCGCCAAACGAAAACCACTGCAAAAATCCCTCATCGTCGACAAGATCGACAAAGAAACGCTCGGCCAGCACAAAGCCGCCGGATTTGACGGCGTCGAGTGCAAGGCATGGGACGTAAAACCCGCCGAAGCCGCCGAGGCCCGCAAGATCGCCGAAAGCTGCCAGATGCGAATCCACTCCGTAATGCGGGGATGGGCCGGCTTTAACGACCCAGCCGCCTTCGATAAAGAGGTCGAATCCATCAGAACCGCCCTTGCCGCCGCACAGGCCTACGGAGCAGACGCCATCCTGCTGGTCCCCTGCCGCCTCAAAAAAATGCCAATGCCCCAGCCGTGGGAATTTGACATTGACTTCGACAAAAAAACCGGCCACCTCGAACGCGTCGTAAACGGTGACAACGCGCCCTACCGGCAGTACATCGCCGCCCACAACGCAGCAACCGACGCCTCACGAAAGGCACTGAAGATCCTCGCCGCGGATGCCGAAAAAGCAGGCGTCATAATCGCCGTCGAAAACGTCTGGAACAACCTCTGGGTCAAACCGGATCTGGCTGCGAATTTCGTCCGATCCATCGACAGTCCGTGGGTACAGTATTACTTCGACATCGGAAACCACGTCAAATACGCCCCGCCGCAGGACTGGATCGACGCCTTAGGCAAACTCATCGTCAAGGTACACGTCAAAGACTTCCTGCTGAACCCCGACTCGCACGGCGGAAAATTCGTCGACATCCGCGACGGAAGCGTAAACTGGCCGACAGTCCGCAAAAAATTGGACAAGATCGGCTACAAAGGATGGATGACCATCGAGGGCAGCGGCAAACTGACGCTCGAAGAGAAAAGCAACCGCCTCGACCTGATAATCGCCGGAAAATAACCCGAATACGCATCGCAGGCAGCAAGATGCAAACGAGAAAGGATAAAAAGATGAATAACAAAACGAAAAACCCCAGCCGTATTTCCCGCAGAAGCGTCCTGAAGGCTTCGGGCGCCGTAATGGCTGCCTCAATATTACCCGGCCCCGCCAGAATCTTCGCCGCAGGCTCCGACAAGATCCGCGTCGGACTCATCGGATGCGGCGGACGCGGAACCGGTGCAGGCATTATCGACTGCGCAGCAACGCCCGGCGTCGAACTCGTCGCGATGGGAGACATCTTCCAGGACCACCTCGACGCGGCACCGGCAAAGATAAAGAAGAATCTGGCCCGCAAAAAATTACCCGTCGATGACATCTACAAGGTAACGCCGGATAAAATGTTCGCCGGCTTTAACGCCTACAAAAAGGTCATCGCCGCCGACGTCGACATGGTCATCCTGACAACGCCGCCCTATTTCCGGCCCCAACATCTCCGCGCCGCCGTCGCAGCCGGAAAACACGTCCTGGTCGAAAAGCCCATCGCCGTGGACCCAGCAGGTGTCCGCGCCTTCATGCAGACCGCCGAAGAGGCAAAGAACAAGGGCCTTACCGTCGTCGCCGGAACACAGATGCGAAGGGCACGCCACATCATGGCCTTTATGGATGAACTCCACAACGGTGCAATTGGAAACATCAACGGCGCACAGGTCATGCGTCAAGGCGGCGGAATGCTGACATGGCGCGGAACCGAAGCAAAACGCAGGCCCGAATGGTCCGACATGGAATACCAGCTAAAACGATGGCTCTTCCTGGCATGGCTTTCCGGCGACTTCGTCGTCGAGCAGCACGTACACAACCTCGACCTCTTGAACTGGGCGATGCAGTCGACACCCGAAACTTGCACGGCAATGGGCGGACGACTGGCAAGAACCGGACCCGAATACGGCAACATCTATGACCACATGTCCGCTGAGTTTACATACCCCGGTGACGTCCGCGTTCAATACATGGGCAGCCAGATGGAAGGCACAACAAGTCGCAACAACCTCCACTTCGCCGGAACAAAAGGCAGCGCATACGTCGATTTCGCGGCGGCAAAAATTCAAGGCACCCGTCCCTTCAAATACGATGGCCCCCGCGTCGACCCCAAGATACAGGAATACGCCGACATGATCGAAGCTATCCGCACAAACAAGCCCATCAACGAAGGAAAACAGGTCGCCGACAGCACTTTAACAGCCATAATGGTCAGAATGAGCGCCTACACCGGCCGGGCACTGAAGTTCGACTGGTGCCTGAAAGCATCCCAGCTGGACCTTAGCCCTGCAAAACTAAAATTCTCAGACCTCGAGCAACGCCCGGTAGCAATACCGGGAATAACAAAACTAATTTAACCGTCCCGAAACTATGGAAGACCAATGCCCAACTACAAAATAACCCAGCTAACCGACATAGAACCGATGCAATGCCCCTACGGAACAACACACCGCGCGTTCGTAGCAGAAGACAACCCCACCGCAACGATCCACCTCGTAAACATATCCAACAACAGCCGAACACACTACCACAAAAAAATAACAGAAATATACCTCATCCTCGAAGGCCAAGGAAACATAGAACTCGACGGAAAAACGTTTCCGGTAAAACCAATGACATCAATACTAATAAAACCAAACTGCCGACACCGAGCAACAGGAAACATGAAAGTAACAGTAACAGCAATACCAGCATTCAACCCAAAAGACGAATGGTTCGACGAAAACCCCTAATAACCCGCAACAAAGCCGCTCCCCCTTTGTCATTCCAGCGAAAGCTGGAATCCACGATCATCCAAACCACGAAGGTCACGAAATTTGTAGGGTGGGCCCTGGCCCACGCGGAAAACGTCTCACAGCAAACCTGACACCCCTGTTAGCCCCTCCATGCCAATTTCACCCTTTCGCAAATAACGTAAAAGCGTGCCACCCAATTTATCACTCATTCCAATAGAGGCCACCCGCCGGGCGGCAGGACACGGACGCCTTGTACACATTTTCAGATAACTTATTTTGAAACTGATGGGAAGGCTAAACTATAATGGCTTCTGGAACCTTTAGTTGTCTTTAATTGAAATTTAGTCATCATAATATTTTTTCGACTTGTGTAAACTCATTGGCCGTTTCATCCACTTCCCAAAATTCAACACCTTCTGGAATTAAATGGAAATGCGTTCGCAAATAATAACTGCAAAGGGTTTCATTGTTTCTGCTGATGCTAATGTCCTTTTTGACAACAAATATCTTTCGATAGTCATAAGGTGCCAAGTGAAAGTAATACATTGCCTGATCCCAAGTCGTCAATTTGGCGGAAGGCATTTTGTCACCTTTAGTCCATGTATGAGATTTGCATTCAATGATTGCCTTTTCTTCGCTATTGCCAAAATCAAAGTTATGCACCTTTTTGTGTTTGTGCCCCACCATCAGTTGAAACTTGGGCCGTAAAGAGGGGATCAGTTTGACGAAATAAGAATACACGAGATTCTCGAAATCCCGACCCACATGTGAATTGCTAATCGAACCTGCTCTTTGGAAGTTGTCCATAGCCTTATTTCTTACCTACCATTCTCATTATACGACATTTGAAGCAATTCCTTTATAAACTCTTCATTTTGCGTTATATCATCTTTCGAAAGGCGGATTCTATAACGCCCACCTTTTGTGTAGTCGATTAAATCAAAGTCTTTTTCTTTAATCTTATTACTAATTTCTTCAGATTTTTTCAGCTTCAAGTCTAATCTGACATACTTCTTCTTTGGCCGATAAACTGCAAAGTTGTTGGTACTGCCATCACAGGCTAAGCCAATATAAAATTTCTTGTATGTCAATTCAAATTCCGGAGCAAATGTTTTGATTAACTCTAACATTGAATCAGCCATAGCCACAGTTGATTTTGTTGCTTTCTTTTCCCAGTAAGACCGGTCGGTAACTTCCTGCTCTTCGTCATCGTCAACTAAGCCTAAACTTGTTTGATCAAGAATTGTAGTGCAAAGTAAGGATATTTGGTTTTCATATTTCATAGCATTCAGTTGAATTGCTATTAGCGGGATCGTGCCATTAAACAAACTTATAACATTTAGGAATCTGCTTGTAATATCCTCTGCTACAATCACAGCAATATGATCATACTGAGGATATCGTTTTCTCTCAATATCCCAGTACTCAATTGTTCGTATAATATGGCTTTCGTCAGTCCTGCCAAGTTGTACTTCAACTTCGTATCGCTGATTAGAATCAGAATCTTGCAGCAACAAGTCAAGTCGTCCTGCGCGTGGCTGAACGCGTTCTTTATCTTTGAGTGCTACATCGCCTAATCCGAGCAATCCGGGGTTTTCGGCGATTCTCTCTTGCACCCATTTCTCATTTAATTCGGAATGATCCTTCAATGACACTTTTTCAAATTTGACAAATTCAAGCTTAGCCATATTTTCTCCTTGATTGATGGAACCAAAGGTCCCATGCTTCTCGTTGACATAATATCAATATTCTTTCAAAACCGGAGTTGCTCAACCACCCCCCAATCATACCCCCAAAACCCCCGAATACAAGAAGAAACCTAAAGAAATTACCCGAAATAACCCATTTCAATCTCCCCCAAGCTCTCACCCGCCCACCAATAAATTGAAAATAGTCGATCGTAAATCAATACACCCCCTCTGAGCCCTCTGCCCTGCTGCGACTCGCTCCGCCGCAGCGAGTGGCTAAAACAAATCCCGCAAATCCTGTTAATCCTGTCAAAATCCGTGGTTAGTTTGTGCGCACTTTTGCAAAGAAATGTCAACTTGTGCGCATTTAGCGCCAACTTTGGCAAACTTAGGCCAAAAATTACACACCATTTCCCCACCCATTTCCCCCTCTTCCCAGCCCTCCAAAATTCAATAATTCCCTGCTCCTATACTTCTATAATTCTATGCTTCTTTAATTCTTTAATTCTTTTTTCTTTTTCCCTTGACACAAAATGCCACCCCATGTATCATAAATATCTAACAATAACAATCTATGATATGAAAGGGTCAAACAATGCTAACACAAAAACAAATTCAACCAGCCCAGCCCCGATCCATCGACCCCTATATTAACAAACAAACCCAATTTCAAAATTTACTTAACACCGTTAACCCTGTAACAAAAAGGACTTACAACGATTTGATCCAAAACACGCCAAAAAAAACAAACCCAATCAAACCCAATTTCCAGCCCCCCCAGGCTGTCATTCCCGCGAAGGCGGGAATCCAGGAAATCCAGATACTTGAAATGTCTGCAATTCGTGGTAAGCTCTAAAAAACGCGAAAACTTAACCAAAACAGGAGGCAAAGACATGAAAACTCGCACTATTTTGACCATTCTGGCACTGATCATCCTCGCATCAGCCGCTGCTAACGCTCAAAAACGGGGACCGGTACGTTCTGCCGCAAGGCAGGTTGTACCTGTACCCGCTTTTGAAGCCAACGGCACACTAAAAGCCGAGCGGATCGCGGTCCTTAAGGGCTTTAAGGTCCCCGAATGCGTCGTCGTCAACCCCAAAACCGGCGTCCCCTTCGTCGCCAACATCGAGTGCAAAGAAGAAGAATACTGGGTCGATGACGGCGAAGGCTTCATCTCCAAACTCACCCGCGAGAATACCATCCAGAAGCTAAGGTGGAGGAACAGTGCCAAAGGCGCCGTACTGAACGCACCAAAGGGCATGGCCATCTTAAACGGCACTCTCTGGGTGACGGATAATCACCGCCTCGTCGGCTTTGGCCTCGGCAAGAGGGCCAAACACACAGTGATCGACATCCCCAACGCCCAAAATGTCAACGACCTGGCCACCGACGGCGCCATACTCTACGCCACCGATACCGGCGTCGGCACCATCTACAAGATAGACCCGAAAAAAGGCGTCGTTGGAACCATCAAGGCCCCCGAGGCTGTCAACGGCGTAACGGCATGGAAGGGCAAGATCTTCGCCGTAAGCTGGGAACTCCACGACGTCTACGAACTCGACCCCAAAGGCAAAAAAGAGCCCAAAGCATTCGGCCTCGCCAGCCATTTCACCAACCTCGACGGCATCGAACTATTACCCGACGGGACCATAATCGTATCGGACTTCATGGGCAACAAAGTCTCGACCATAGCCCCCGACCACAAAACCGTCCGAACCCTCATAGAAACTGACACCCCCGCCGACATAGGAATAAACCGCAAGAAAAAACTCCTATACGTACCAAACTTCAAGCACGACACAGTAGAGATATACAAACTAAAATAAAGGAATCCGAATACCGGCCACTAAATTGAATACTGAATGCTGAACTGGATACTGGCTACTGTATACTGGAT